>JAITNI010000237.1 GCA_031290535.1 Zoogloeaceae bacterium | reverse complement strand
AACATCTTTGTGCTGGATCGTCTTGGCGACATGCTCAAAGGATTGCGCTACGAAGCGAACAACGATTGGGCAAAGGTCGGCTTCGATCAACCTTACGCCACCCATCATGAATTTGGCACCAAACACATGCCCCGGTGTGGCCTCCTTTTCGCCGACCCCAAAACCCGAACGCTGGCCCCCGAAGATACCCGCCTGGTGCTCGATGTCCTAGCCCGCTTTTTGCAAGACCCCCTCCCGTGAAATCCCCCCCAAAAACACCGCAAATTCAGGGCCGTTTTTTATTGCGCCCCACGCAACTTTATTGCAAAACCCATCCCGCCTCGTTCCACTTCATTCCGCCCCATTCCGCAAATATCACGCAAACCGCCCTCAAATATCACGCACGTCAACAGGGCGGGCGACCAGTCTGGAAGAGCAGATCCCGCATGTGCTCGCCAATCCGCTCGAATTCGCCTCCACCTGGCCCGCCGTGGTCGCGCGGTTTTCGGCGGACGCGCAAATGGTCAGTCAGATCAAGTCGGTTTATGGCGCGGCTCCGTCGCAGGCCAATCTGAGCGATGCCCTCGCCACCTATCAGCGTTCCCTGCCCGAACCCTCCCGCTTCGACCGTTTTTTACGCGGCGATGCAAGTGCCATTACAGCGGACGAGCGTCTGGGCTACGAAAAATTCAAGTCCTACGGTTGTGTGGCCTGCCATCAGGGGGTGAATGTTGGCGGCAACATGTTTCAGCGGCTGGGGGCGCTGGGCAATTATTTTGCCGATCGCGGCACGCCGGAAACCCGGCTTGACCAGGGGCGTTTCAACGTCACCCGGCGCGAGAGTGATCGTCATGTATTCAAGGTGCCGAGCTTGCGGAATGTCGCCCTGACCGCACCGTATTTTCACGATGGTTCGGTTCCCACGCTGGAAGCGGCGGTGGCCGCGATGTTCAAATACCAGTTGGGCCGCCCCGCCCCGGAGGCGGACAAGCGCCTGATCGTGCAGTTCCTGCGGACGCTGACCGCGCAATCGCTTGAAAAGACGGGGAACAAACCATAATGCGCGCTCCGCGTATGAAACGGGTTTTGACCTGGCTTTCCGCCAGTCTGCTGGTCATGGCGCTGGTGGCTCTGCTGGTCTTTCTGGAGCGCAAAAGTCATGGCATTGTGCCGCAGGCGCGTACCGACCTGATCGCCGGGTTGCTCACATTGCGCGAAATCAACGCGCAACTGGACGTGGATGTGTTGCGTTCGCGCAATGGCCTGAACAACAATTACGACCCGCTTCAGGGGGGCTATGCCGCCGCCGCGCAACTGGGCGAGAAACTGGAGACCGACATTGTCGCCGCCGGTCTTGAGGTGCCGGACGCGCTTTCCCAGTTACGCGCGAGCTTTGAGCAGAAATTCGCCGATATTGACGATTTCAAGGCGGCCAATGCCATTCGTCTGAATTCGCTGCGCTACCTGCCGACGCTGGTCGGCACGCTGGAACAGAATCCGCAGGTGAGCGCGAGCTTGCGGATTCAGGCCAACCGGGTTGCGGCGGGGCTGTTCCGCACCAACCTGCTGATCGACGCGGATGCCAGCGCCACCCGGCAGGAACTCGCCGAGATCATGAAGGCGGTGGAAGGACTGCCGCCGGAAACGGAACTGGCGCAACTGCTTCAGGGATTCCAGACCCACTCCGAGACCATTTTGCGCCAGAGCGCCCAGGAAATCGAATTGCTGGCGACGCTGGCGGCAGTGCCGGTGAGCGCGCGCATCGACGCCCTTGAGGCGGTGCTGGAACAGGATTTTGCCCGCCGCGAAGCCGTCGCCGCCCGCTATGGCAATTTTCTGGCGATCTATTCCGGTCTGCTGCTGCTGGTGTTGTTCTATATCGGCGTGCGTCTGGTGCGCCTCTACGGGCAACTGGCCCGTATCAACCTCGCCCTGAACGACGCCAACGAACATCTGGAACAGCACGTTGAGGAGCGTACCCGCGACCTGAACAACGCGCTGGCCGAATTGAAGGCGTCTGAAGCGCATCTGATTCAGTCGGAAAAAATGGCCTCCCTAGGGCAGATGGTCGCCGGGGTGGCGCACGAGATCAATACGCCGCTGGGTTACGTGCACGGCATCGTGGAACTGTTGCGCGACATGATCGGCAGCGCCTTCACGCCCTATTATGAACGCTCGCGGGCGCTTCTGGAACGGCTGAACAATCCTGAATCCGCCGCCGCGCTGGAAACGATGGATGCGAGCCTGCTCGCCGAACTCAAACCGGCGCTGGACAACGGCCTCTACGGCCTCGACCAGATCAGGGAAATTGTGCTGAACCTGAAGAACTTCAGCCGTCTGGATCGCGGCCAGCATACGCTGATGCGGGTGGAGGAGAGCATCGACAGCGCCCTGATGCTCGCCAAAAATCTGACCAAACACCGCAAGATCATCAAGCATTACAGCGACACCACGCCGCAAATCTATTGCGCCCCGTCGCAGATCAATCAGGTGATGCTGAACCTCATCACCAACGCCGTGCAGGCAACCCGTGAGGAAGATGGCACGGTGACGATCAACACCCGCATGAAGGACGAGAACACCGTCGCCGTGAAAATTTCCGACAACGGCACCGGGATTCCCGAGGAGGTGGTGGGCAAGATTTTCGACCCCTTCTTCACCACCAAGGAAATCGGCAAGGGTACGGGTCTGGGGCTTTCGATTGCCTACAAGATCATCACCCAGCACCAGGGCAGCATCCGGGTTTTCTCCAAACCGGGGATTGGCACGGTGTTTTCCATTGAACTGCCCGTCGACAGCAGCGTACCGCAACAAGAGGAGGCCAGCGCCGTGCCAGATGATGACATGTTGTTGCTGGAAGATGATTGAAAAACTTTTCACTGAAGGTTTGCCCATGAACGACATTGCTTCCACGCCTGCCTTTGACAGGGCCACCGTGCTGCTGCTCGATGATGAAATCCGTGTTGTGAACATCCTGCGCCTCATCCTGCTTCCCTATTACAACGTCCTCGCCATGACCGACGGTCAGGCAGCGCTGGAACTTCTGCGCCAGAACACGGTGCACGTCATCATCAGCGACCAGCGGATGCCGCTGATGACCGGGGTGGAATTCCTGCGTCAGGCGCGGGTGATCGCCCCGACCAGTGTGAGGATTCTGCTCACTGGCTTTTCCGACCTGCAAGCCATCATCGATTCCATCAATGACGGTGAAGTGTTCCGCTTTCTGAACAAGCCGTGGGGCAACGCCGAACTGCTGGGCGTCGTGGCCGAAGCCGTGAAGGTGTCGCAACAACTGAATGCCGCCGCGCCCTCGGTGAGGGCTTCGCTCTCCGAACTGGCCCGTGACGAAAAGGCGCTGCCCGCCCAAGGGCACGCTGCCCACCGTGCGGCTCCCCTCTGCGATACCGGTGTGGTGCTGGTCAAAACCTCCAACCGCACCCTCTTCGAGCAGCTCAAACGCACCCAGCCGGAATCGGTGACGGTGCTGCACGCCTCAACGCTGGACGAAGCCCTGACCTGTTTTACGCAACAGCGGGTGATGGTGTTCGTGGCGCACTTCGAGAGTGTGGAAGCCGCCCGCGAAGAAGCGCTGGCCTTCAAGCTCCTGAAACGCGACATGCCCGCGCTGCTCTCCATCGCCCTGATGCTGAACGCCGACGCCAACGAAGTGATCGCGCTCATCAATCAGGGCCGGCTCTTTCGCTTCGCCACCTTGCCCTGCAAGGCCGGGCAGGTTGGCTTTTTCATCCAGAGCGCCCTGCGCCAGTCCTAGGCCATCGCCGCCATCCCGCAACTCCTGGAAACCCAGCGCGCCGAAACTTTTGTGATCCACGAAGCGGAACCGCAAACCCACACACTTCTGGCGCGGATTGTAGGGATCGGCAAACGCTGGTTTGGCGCGTAAGGGGCGTTGTCGGTTTTCCAGCGACCCCACACACGTTCATATGGATGGTCACACGTAGCCTCTGCGCCAAGTCCAGCAGATATTCCTGCCCGGATTTGGGCAAGGCGATACGCCAGCCAATCGTATGAACGTTCAAATCCTGCGGCAGCAAATGCCCCTCCCCTGACAAGGGGGAATTGAGGGGGTTTGGGGGCGTTCAGATTGCCACTGCCCCGAACCCTTCCTGCACCTCCCCTTGAGTGTGGCTTTGCCGCATTCCGCTAAAGCGGAACCAGCCTTCGGCTGTCCTGTGGCCTTCGGCCTTGTCAGGGGAGGATGATCTGCTGCGCTACGCGCAGGAAATTTTACCTTCGTGCGATTGCCTTGGTGGGATGCGCTTCCCAGTTTCCTACAAACCCACTCCATGCCATAATTCGCCTCTTGCAAAAAATCCGTTTCTGGAACTCATGGAAAAATTCATCTCCTTCTCCGGCCTTGTCGCGCCGCTCGATCGCAACAATGTCGATACCGACGCGATCATCCCCAAGCAGTTCCTGAAATCCATCCAGCGTTCGGGCTTTGGCCCCAATGCGTTCGATGAGTGGCGCTATCTGGATCACGGCGAGCCGGGGATGGACAACCGCCGTCGCCCGCTGAACCCCAATTTTGTGCTCAATCAGGAACGCTACCGGGGGGCGTCGATTCTGCTCGCCCGCGCCAATTTTGGCTGCGGTTCCAGCCGCGAGCACGCGCCGTGGGCGCTGGCGGATTTCGGCTTCAAGGTGATTCTGGCCGAATCCTTCGCCGACATCTTTTTCAACAACAGTTTTAAAAACGGCCTGTTGCCGCTGGTGTTGCCCAAAGAAGAACTCAACACCCTCTTTGGCCTCGTCGAATATTCGCCGGGTTTTACACTCGCGGTAAATTTGGCGGAGCAGACCCTTACCCGGCCTGATGACGTGGTCATCGGCTTTGAGGTCGATCCGTTTCGGAAGGAATG
>JAITNI010000232.1 GCA_031290535.1 Zoogloeaceae bacterium | reverse complement strand
AACACTTTGTCCGCATGGATTTCTGCCAGTTCTGCGGTTGGCACGAAAGTTTGCATCCCGGCCAGTGCGCCTCTCGCCAGCCGTACCGGCGCGACCACGACCTGCAAACCTGACAGGATGCGCCCATTTGTCTGCCAAAGTTCCACCTTCACCCGAACAGAGCCGATGATGTTTTCTCCGCCGATGCTGACCACAAAGGAATAAGGATTCCGTCCGTCCCTGGTTTTTCCAACCGTGAGCGCGGCATCGTCTGGCAACCATCCCAAATCAGACAACCGTTCACAGACGGAAGCGGCAATGGGTGCAAGGTTCAAGGAATCGCTCACCAAAAAGTCCAGATCTTCGCTGAAACGGGGGGAGCCGTGCGCGAGATGCAGGCTGGTACCGCCCTGAAACACCAGTTCTCCGGGATTCCATCGCTGCGACGCCATGAGCGCGTCCAAGGTGGCGATGTGCAAGGCTTGTCGAAGCTCGAAAGCTTCAGTAGGGGACAATTGGCGTTTGGACATGAGGTGAGTTGTATCCGTTCAAGGTAAAAGCAGATTGCCGGACTGGATTCCTGCTCTGGATGAAACTTTTCCGGCTTCTGCATAGGCTTTGCAAGCGGCTTCAAAATCAGACCTGTCTTCTTCTGACACCCTCTCCCACTCAATATCATCCGGCCAGAGGCCGAACTGTCCCCAGTCCTGTTCGCGCAACAGATCAGCCAGCGCCCATGCAGGCCGCAGGATTGGGACGCTGCGCGGTTCAGGCGAGTAGCCCGGTTTTGAAACCGTAAACCAGGCTGTTCCGCGCTGCGCCACCTCAAAAGGCTCAACGTGATAAAAGAGATTTCCACTCCGAAGCCTGCGGACAGCAACCGCTGGACGTTGCGGAATCTGGGTTGTCCATCCAGCCTGTCGCAACGCCTCAATGCCGACAATGACGGCGGAGGGCATCGCCATCTTCAATGCCTTGCCCCAATCGGGCGTATCGGACTTCAGCAGATTGGCGAACACATCACTTTGCCCGCCCAGAGCTTGCACCAACCCTTTCTTTTTCCAAAGCCAGAGATAGTGAGAAGCCTTTTTGGAATGCCATTGAAAGCGGACGGTGAGATCGCCTCCCCGGAAAAGAGGAGGTAGCGATCGCAGGCGTTCAAAGGTGCTGTTTGCGGGGAGTGTGTGGTCGTCCATCGTTGAATGATAGCACAGCATCTCTAAATAATATTAGAGATACTGTGTCATCAATGCGCTCACTGAACATGCTATGTGCATCGGAAGTGATGTGTTCAGAATGGCCCCAGCGCGATGACCTGGCGTAACCAGTTTTCTTTTTCCGCGTCGGTCAGGGGCTGTCGCCAGATCGCCATGATATGAGGGTCGCGGGTATGGCGGAATCCGACTTTCAGGTCGGCTTTTTCGGCTTGCCTGTCGCCGACATAGGCCCAGATGGCGACTGTATCTTCGGGCATGCGGCTCGTGCTTTCGCGCAGGAGCATATCGGCAAGTCCGCCCTGCTCCCGAATTATTTTGCGGATGGACGGCGGCAGGCGACGGTAGCGGCGTTCGTCGATCACCAGGCCGCCGCCCAGACCATTTCCTTGCCAGGAGGTGATATGGCAATACCCCAGAGGAATCAGGCTGCCATCCGCATATCGCGCCAAGGCGACGAAATGATGTGGAAATCCGGGGAACGTGGCGGTATTGAAACGCCGCCGGAAAAGGTCGCCAACAAAAAATTCGGCGTTATCCACCTCAATGACTTCCACGCGCTCAATGACATCGGGCAGGGGGGTACGCAGGGGTGCCCGCTCAGTTGGCACGGGCGACGGGGCGGGTGGCAACACAGCGGCGGCGGACAGATCGGCATGGCTCGCGTCGGCGTGCGGGCATGGGCGTGCCGTCCGTGAGCACCGCTTGCCGACAAGCGCCCGCGCAACGGAAATTCGTCTTTTCAGACTGGACAACACGCTCATTTTTCCCCTCGTTCCACCGCGTCGAGCAATGCGGCGAATTCTCCCGGATTGTGCCAATGCTCGCCACAGACAAAACGGGGCAATGCCCAGATGTTTGCCCCCGGACGTACCGCCGCGCCGCCCGTAGCAAAGGCCGCGAGCATGCCATGCGTCGCTGTCCGGGAAGGGAAATATTCATCACGCAACCAGGGGGAAACATCTCCATAAGGATAGGCAAAGAGGCGCAGCGCCTTTTCTGCTGTTTTACTGTCAATATATTGCTGCGCCAGGACAATCTGACGCTCGGCGTCGGTCTGGGTCGCAATATGCAGGAATGAGCCTTTTTTATTGTCCTGCTGGCACACAACCGGCAGATTGTCGTGGACGTGATCCCAACTGTGATTGGCAATGCCAAGCACCCCGCTGGCGGCGCATTCTGCCCACCAGTCCTCCTGTAGAACAGGATGACCCACGCAGGTTTGCTCCATGATGATTCTCGCTTCGGGAGAGGCAATGACAAAAGCCACCGCTCTGGGGCCTTCTCCCCATTGCGACAACCATTGCCGGCTTTTATCAAGAATTGTATTGAAAGCCGCGACCTTGCTGCCGTCCTCCTGATCGGCATCATGCCAGTCAAGATTCACCCCATCGTCACAACTCAAACCAACCAGTTTCCGCCCGCTCAGTTTCGCGGCAGCGTGCTCGCCTCGCAGAATGGCGACGAGTAGCGGTAAAGGAATGATCTGATAACCACGTTGCCCCAATGTTTTCAAATCCGCTTCGAGCGCCAGATGATCGTTGGTTTCATAGCTTGCTCCGCGCACATTGCTGCTGTGATAGCACAGGACTGGAATCGCAAAACCACGCCCCTCCGCCGCCCGCTCCGTTCCGGCTTTTTGCAGCTTCCGCCAGGCCAGCACCGGCAGGCGCAGTGCGAACCCCAAAAACAGCCGACTGTGCATCCAGGTCAGCAACAGGTTATCGCGCAGGTAGTTGAAATGCGACACCCCGCCTTCAGCGGCGGTGAAGTATTTGACCGGGGCATCGACATTCACCACCGCCACGCTGCGCCA
>JAITNI010000173.1 GCA_031290535.1 Zoogloeaceae bacterium | reverse complement strand
TCATGATTCTTCTCCTTTGATAAGGCGCGAAAGTACAAATTCTATCATCATGGGGAGCATGAATCCAGAATTACATAAAATACCCAGAGCGATGGCATGAAGGGTTTCCCCCGGCCTCTCCGGCGCAAAGCGCCACTGACATTGCCTGCCTGTCGCCGTCAGCGCAAGGGAATCAGCATGTAACCGCTCAGGCTGGTATAGCGGTACGAACCCGACGAACCGCTGAACATGGATTCCGAATTGTTGGTCGTCTCCAGCGCAACCCGCCACTGGAAAGGGACGCGGCGATGCGATTGCAAACCCAACAGCATACTCCAGATGGCGGTTCTGTCATAGGTTCTCCAAGCCACGAAAGCATTCCAGTAGGGAAAGACAACAAACCGGGGCAAAGCAACCCGAAGGCGATACGGATTCATCCGCATCCTGCGAAGTGACGCAAATCGGTTCTGACATGCCCATCTTGCGTCGCTTCGCGCCCCGGATGCTCATTCCTCCCCTTGCATCTGCCCAAGACTCGCATATACTGTTCGCCCATGCAACACGCTGTTAGCAAAATTTATTCCATCTCCGGGGGTCAGGCGTTGCTCGCTTCCCCCGCGTAACGCACAAGGGAAAAACACATGGACGAGAACAAAGCCAAGGCGCTGGCCGCCGCGCTGGCCCAGATTGAAAAGCAGTTCGGCAAGGGTTCCATCATGAAGATGGGCGAGGCCGAGATCGACGAGGCCATTCAGGTAGTGTCCACCGGCTCGCTGGGGCTGGATCTGGCGCTCGGCGTCGGCGGGCTGCCGCGCGGACGGGTGGTGGAAGTCTACGGGCCGGAATCTTCCGGCAAGACCACCCTCTGTCTGCATGTGATCGCCGAAATGCAAAAACTGGGCGGCACGGCGGCTTTTATCGACGCGGAACACGCGCTTGACCCGCAGTACGCGCAGCGCCTCGGCGTCAATGTTGGCGAACTGTTGCTCTCGCAGCCGGACAACGGCGAACAGGCGCTGGAAATCGCCGATATGCTGGTGCGCTCCAGCTCGGTCGACATCATCGTCATTGACTCCGTCGCGGCGCTGACGCCAAAGGCGGAAATCGAGGGCGAAATGGGTGATTCCATGATGGGCCTGCACGCCCGCCTGATGAGTCAGGCGCTTCGCAAACTCACCGCCAACATCAAGAAAACCAATACGCTGGTGATTTTCATCAACCAGATTCGCATGAAAATCGGCCTCGTGTTCGGCAACCCGGAAACCACGACCGGCGGCAACGCGCTCAAGTTCTACGCCTCCGTGCGGCTCGACATCCGCCGCATTGGCGCGCTGAAAAAGGGCGACGAGACCATCGGCAACGAAACCAAGGTCAAGGTGGTCAAGAACAAGGTCGCGCCGCCGTTCAAGGAAGTGCTGTTCGAGGTGCTGTATGGCGAAGGCATTTCGCATGAGGGCGAACTGATCGAGATGGGCGTCAATAACAAGGTCGTCGAAAAATCCGGCGCCTGGTACGCCTACAAGGGCGACAAGATCGGTCAGGGCAAGGACAATACGCGGGAATTTCTGAAGGCGCATCCCGATCTGGCGGCGGAAATCGAGGCGCGGCTGCGCGAAATCGCCAAGTCCGGCAAGTTTGTCCTCAAGGCGGGCAAGACGACGGCAGCAGCTGCGGATTAAGCGCCCTTGCCGGACATGCCTGCGGCAAAAAACCTGCCCCTGTCGGACAGGCTGCGCGCCAAAGCACTGCGCCTGCTCGCCCGCCGGGAATACAGCAGGGCGGAACTGGCTCGCAAGCTGGCGGCGACAGTCCACGCCGAGGCGGAAGATTTTGAGGCCAGAGCCGAGGACACGTCCAGTGTGCTGAACGCCCTGCTGGACGATCTCGCCGCCCGCGAATATCTTTCCGATGCCCGTTATGCCGCAATGCGCGTCAATGCACGGGCAAGACGGTATGGCAATGCCCGGCTGGAAAACGAGTTACGGCAGGCCGGGGTGGAAGAGGGGGCGATTGCCGGGGCGCTCGAACAGGGCGAGGACGAAAACCGCCGTTGTCGGGCGATCTGGCAGAAAAAATTTGGCCGTCCGCCCGCAACCCTGGCTGAAAAAGCCAAACAGCAGCATTTTTTACGGTATCGTGGTTTTTCGGCGCAGGCCATCCGGCAGACGCTGGAAATGTGGGATGAAGAAGATGAGTGAAACGGAACCACAACGCATGGAACCCGGCATGGAACCCAACGCCGCGCCCGTGACAAAACCGGCGCGGCTGCGCGCCTGCAACCTGCAAAAACGCTACAAGGCCCGTACCGTGGTGGCCGATGTCTCCTTTCAGGTGGAAAGCGGCGAGGTGGTGGGGCTGCTGGGGCCGAATGGCGCGGGCAAGACGACCTGTTTTTACATGATTGTCGGCCTGATTGCCTCTGATGGCGGCGATATTTTCATGGATGAGGTGCGTCTCACGCACCTGCCCATCCACCGGCGCGCCCGCATGGGGCTTTCCTATCTGCCGCAGGAAGCCTCGGTGTTCCGCAAACTCTCGGTGGAAGACAACATTCAGGCGGTGCTGGAATTGCAGAATCTGTCGGCGGGCGAAATCAGCGTGCGGCTGGAAAATCTGCTGGAAGAACTGCACATCACGCATGTGCGCCACACGGGGGCGGCGGCGCTCTCCGGCGGCGAGCGGCGGCGGGTGGAAATCGCCCGCGCCCTGGCCAGCGAGCCGCGCTTTATCCTGCTCGACGAACCCTTTGCCGGGGTCGACCCCATTGCCGTGCTGGACATCCAGAAAATCATCCGTTTTTTGAAAGAGCGCGGCATCGGCGTCCTGATTACCGACCACAATGTGCGCGAAACCCTGGGCATCTGCGACCATGCCTGGATTATCAATGAGGGGCAGGTACTGGCTTACGGCCCGCCAGAAGAAATCGTCTATAATGAGGACGTGCGTAAAGTCTATCTGGGCGAACACTTCCGCCTCTGACCCGTGGCTTTTATAACCAGAACAACAACAGATTCACACAACACAAGGCCAAGCTCCTCCCCCTGCCGCCCATGAAGCCTTCCCTCCAACTCCGCATTTCCCAGCAACTGGCGCTGACGCCGCAGTTGCAGCAGTCCATCAAGCTGCTGCAACTCTCCACGCTGGACATGAATCAGGAGATTGAACGCTATCTTCTCGAAAATCCGCTGTTGGAGCGCGTGGACGAAGGCGAAGGCGCAAGCTATGCGGGCAACGGCAATGGCGAGGCGGCGGAATTTGGCGGCGGCGAGCGCGCGCATGACCAGGATTCGCACCGCGAGGAGGAGCACGCCCCGACCCGTGAGGAGAGCCAGGAACTGTCGGGCGAATTAAGTCCCGCCGACATGGCCGAAGATCGCTGGTCGCAGGACAGCGGCAGTTACGGCAGCCCCGGCCGCGAGCGCGGCGCGGACGACGAGGCGGAAGCCCAGGATTTGCAGGCCGCCGCCACTTCCCTGCGCGACCACCTGAACTGGCAACTGGGTCTCACCCAATTCTCCGACCATGACCGCGCCCTGATCCGTTTTCTGATTGAGGGGCTGGATGATGACGGCTATCTCTCGTCCAGTCTGGAAGACTTGCTGGAAACCATTCCGCCCGAATACGAGGTGGAACAGGCCGACCTCGAAATCGCCCTGCGCCAGTTGCAAAGCCTTGACCCGACCGGCATTGGCGCGCGTTCGCCGCAGGAATGCCTGACGCTGCAACTGA
>JAITNI010000229.1 GCA_031290535.1 Zoogloeaceae bacterium | reverse complement strand
CGCCGACGGCCTCCTCCTCCTCGACCACGGGCGCGTCGTCCGCCTCGGCCCGGCACACGACCTCCTCCCCGCCCTGCCCGCCGACCGCCGCTTTATCGACTATCGCGGCAAGCTGATTCTGCCCGGCTTCATCGACACTCACGCCCACTACGCCCAGACCGCGATCATCGCCAGCCCCGGCGAACAACTGTCGACCTGGCTGGAAAAATACACTTACCCCGCCGAACGCCGCTTCGCCGACCCCGCCCATGCCGCCGCCGCCGCCGCTTTCTTCTGCGACCAGCTTCTTGCCAATGGCACGACCACCGTCGCCGCTTTCGCCACGGACGGCGAGAAGAGGCGATTCCATGTGACTCCGGGGGCATCACCGTCGTTGCATGTCTGGTTCGGGAGAGCGCCATTCCCATGATAGTCCATTCGCTCCGGGCTGGTTGTCGGGCGTGGCGATTGCACGAATGTGGGGCGCAGGTTTGCTTCCCCCTGACAGGGCGGAAGAGGGTGGCGCGGCACGCGCCTTTGGAGTGCGGGAGCATGCTCCCGCTTTCCAGTACCGTCACCAATAAAAACAATGACTTAGCTTGCTTCCGCTAGATCATTTCCGGTTCCAGCGTGACCAGATCGTGACACGCTGGGCAGAACCGCCACGGCGGCTCTGACATTTTCCGGTGCCAGATGGGCGTAACGCTCGGTCATCGTGATCGTTGAGTGGCCAAGCAGGTCACGCACAGCGGGCAACGGTTGTCCGGCACTGACGAGCCATGAAGCGCACGTGTGCCGCAAGTCATGGATGCGAAAGTCCGTGATGCCGACCTTCCGTAAGGCTGTCTGGAAGGCGGTACGGATAGCCGCCTGATGGCTTCCATCCTTGTGGGCAAACACCCAGGGCGAATCCGGGCAGTGTGTCGCCCGGAACCTTGCCAGATTCAGCAGGGCCGCTCGGGCGTCCTCGTTCAGCGGCACCGAGCGCCGCCGACCCGTCTTGGTGTCCTGCTCGCCCAAAAGAATCAGGTTGGCTTTCAGATCGACCCGGCTCCATTGCAGCTTCAGAAGCTCACCCCGTCGGCATCCTGTGCTTAATGCCAAAAGTATGAAGTCTGCAAGGTGGCGGGACGACGATTGCTTCGCCTCGACGATTAACCGGCGTGCTTCCTCAAACGCAAGACGCCGAACTCTGCCCTCGGGCACTTTAAGGCGCATGCCCTCTGCATTGTTCGGTACTTCCCAATCCCACTGCCGCCGGGCGTAGTTGAGTGCTGACGAGAACAGACCAACCTCAAGATTAATCGTAGCGGGTGTGGCTTCTTCAGTCATGCGTTTGTCACTGTACGCACGAATATCAGACCGCTTCAACGTCAGCAGGTTGCGTCCCGTAAAAACGGGCGTCAGATGCTTGAGGGATGAAATATCCCGACCAGCACTGCGCTTGACTTCCCGGGTTGCTTTGGTATATGCCAACATCAATTGATCAAATGTCCTTTCAGGTGGCGCGTCCCACTGTTTTACTTGATGCGCTTCAAGTTTCCACTTCGCTTCAAGCGCTTCTGCCTCGCGGCGGTCGGTTGTGCCAGTAGTGCGCCTAACTCTTTTGCCGCTTGCATCGGTGAAACTCCCCCAATAGACCGGGGAATCATCTCGTCGGTAGGCCATGATGAATGCTCCTTCAACGCCCCCGATTCCACGCAAGGCGCATTGTATCCAACAGTGGTGTTTTTAACGTAATCCTGTACCGCCGCAGACGGGACGCAGAGGCGGCGACCGCCGACCCGACAGACGGGCAGCTTGCCCGCATCAATCAAGCGTCGCACGGTACGGACAGACACGTTCCCAAGCTGGTGGGCGACTTCTGCAAGCGACCAAAGCAGTGTCATATCAACTCGTCCCCGTGCGATATGCCGCTGCCAACCGCCCCCGCCACAAGGGCGGGGGGGCGGTTCGGCCACGGCATAGAGCCACAATGCGCCGTGCTCGAAGACCACGCGCCAAGGTGAGGTGAAGCACTCGCCGCTTTCCCGATCAACCCAGCCCCCACCCGGACAGCGGCAAAATTGATGTCCCTGCCATGGCGCAGGATTCGGTTCTGCAAGCGCTTCTTCCGTCCGCTTCCGCAGCCAGCCCGGTAAAGCCCACCACCGCGCTTCCTGCAAGGCTTCGTCTTTGAGCCCCCCCACGCCGTACATGCGTGCGCCTTTGGGCAATTTCGCGCCTTCCTGACCCTTGCTCACGTACTTGGAGACGTAGCCCACCGCGCAGCGTGCCCATTCCATGCGCGTGCTGCCGTGTGGCCACCAGCCCGCCTGATCGAGCCTCGGCAGAGGTCGCCCCCAAGGCAGCCAGACGACGATGTGATAATGGGGACGGCTCGCTTTGGTGAGTTCCTGCACCCATACATAACGGAAGGCAATGGCACGACGTTTTAGCCATTGGCGGATATTCTGAATGCAGCCCGAGATATGCCGGACATCCCATGCCCCCTCTTCGGCATAGGTCATGGTCAGCATGGCAGCCCGCCATTTACTGACCTGCCGGACATGCAGGCGTGCGACGGTCAAAACCCGCTGCCGCATCCGTTGCAAACGGCGGACTTTATGATCCAGGCGTATTGGTGTGCCACTTGTTTTAGAAGAGACAAGCCCAGTACCGCCGCTGCGCGGCGGTACTTCAGACCCCGACGCACGGGGGGCGGGGAACGCAGGGTTTTTGGCTGAAAATGAAAAAGACATTGCCGCAACTCTCATGGAGTTGCAAGAACAATGTCCTTTGGAGGGGGTAAAGGTGACGGTACACCGTTGCTACTAACCGTCTGGCCTGGGCATTTGCCTTTACCGGATATGGCCGTCCTGGAAATCCCTAGACATCTTGCTGTGCTGCGTTCTTGCGGGTTAAAACTGACGTGGGCATCGTGCCCGTGGGGCGAATATCGCCGTCTGTCCGCGAGGGCGCAACCCCTATAGGGCACAACAGTGCAAATGAGACGCATTGTTGTTGTGCGTGTGCAACAGTGCCGCAGAGGAACCCCCAACAACGTGGGGCTTTGCCCCACACCCCACACTCGCCGTGAGGCAGTCCGGGAGGATGTTAAAAACCACATCCCCCCGGCTCTGCCTGAGCGTATTGGCAGCGTTTGCGACGTCAAGGCCAAGCCGCTGCGCGGTCGCCTGCGGCGAGCCTTGACCCCTCAAACACTGCCCCCTCCCCAAGCTTCCGGGATGTTTTGACGTTCGTAACGCTCGACGTACTCCCCCACGGCCAGCGCGGCCAGGGTGGCAGAGGTCAGCCCGCGAGGGCGGGCGATCGCATCAAGACGTGTCGCCACATCGGGCGAGACCTTGACGCGAACGGGGACTGTACGACGGATAGGTTCTTGGGTTTGCGTGACCATTTCGTGACCAACTCCTGTAAAAAAAGGGCTGCTTGTGGCAACTTCTGTCACGTTTGCGAGGAATCGAAGAACGTAAGTTATTGATTCGACAGAAGTTTAAGAACGGTGGCCGCCTTTGGAGGGCGGGAGCCGGCTACCCGCTTTCAAAGCGTGCGGCCACAGCCGCCGCACTCCATAAGCAATCGCTCCTACAACTCCCCTCTTCTGCTAATATGCCAACGGCGCGTACTGTTCATGCGCTCGCCAAGGGCACTCTGTCGCGGCATCTGAAATTATCAGACCAGAACATACCTCGCTCCCACCCGCCCTATAATCAACCGCTTTTGCCCCTCCCCACGCCCCATGTCCCGCCCACTCGACGCCCTGTTGCCAGCATTCAGCCGCCTTGAACTGCCTCGCCCCGGCATGCGCCTTGACCTGCCGCCGCTGGCCGGGTCGGGGGACGCGCTGGCGATTGCCAGTCTTGCCATGCGCGGGCGCATGCTCGCGGTCATCACCGCCAATCCGCTCGACGCCCGCCGTCTGCGCGAAGAAATCGCCTGGTTCGCGCCGACACTGCGCCTGCACCTGTTGCCGGACTGGGAAACCTTGCCGTATGACAGCCTGTCGCCGCATCAGGATTTGATCTCGGAGCGGCTCGCCACCCTGTTCGCCATTGGGCGCAACGATGTCGATGTAATTCTCGCCCCTGCCAGCACCGCGCTTTACCGCATGGCTCCGCCCGCTTTTCTCGCGGCCTATACTTTTTTTCTCAAACAGGGTGACGCGCTCAATATTGACCAGTTGCGCGCGCAACTGGCTCTGGGCGGATATAGCTGTGTCACCCAGGTGGTGAGTCCGGGAGAATTTGCTGTGCGCGGCGGGCTGGTCGATCTGTTTCCGATGGGCGCGCCGCTGCCATTTCGCATTGACCTGTTTGACGACGCCATCGACAGCATCCGCACCTTCGACCCCGACAGCCAGCGCACGGTCTATCCCACCCGCGAAATCCGCCTGTTGCCCGCGCACGAATTCCCTCTTGACGAAGCGGCGCGTACCCGTTTTCGCGGACGCTTTCGGGAAACTTTTGAGGGAGACCCGAGCCGGGCATCCATTTACAAGGATATTTCCAGTGGCATTACCCCGGCGGGCATTGAGTATTATCTTCCGCTTTTCTTCGACGACACCGCCACGCTTTTCGATTACCTGCCGAAAGAAACGCCGGTTTTATTGCATGACCGGGTCGCGGACGCAATCGCCGCGTTCTGGAATGACACCCGCGCCCGTCACAAACTGCTCAATGGCGACCGCGCCCGTCCGGTATTGTCGCCCGAACAGCTTTTTTTGCGCGATGAGGATTTTTTCAACGCGCTCCAGCGCCACCCCAGGCTGAATCTCGCCCGCCTTGACGCGCACGCGGAAAATGCCGCCGCCCTCCCTCTGCCCGCGCTCGCTATTGACCGCAAAGCCAGTGACCCGCTCACCCGTTTCAAAGCGTTCCGCGCCGGATTTCAGGGACGGATTCTGCTCGCCGCCGATTCGCCGGGACGGCGCGAAACCATTGCGGAATTTTTCGCGGAACAGGGCGTGCCCCCGCAGCCCTGCGCCGATCTGGCCGAATTCGCCGCGACGGATAACGCCAACGCCAGCACCATCGCGCTCGCCGTCGCTCCGCTCGCGGGAGGATTCATCCTGCCCGAAATCGGTCTTGCCCTTGTCACCGAGGCCGAGCTTTACGCCAGCGTCGCCCGCAGCCGACGCCATGACAATCGCAAGGCAGCGACCATGGAAGGCTGGTTGCGCGACCTCTCGGAACTCAAAATCGGCGACCCGGTGGTGCACGCCGCGCATGGTATTGGCCGCTATCTGGGTCTGATTGATATGGAAGTCGGCGACGGCCCCGCCGAATTCCTTCATCTCGAATACCAGGGCGGCGACAAGCTCTATGTGCCGGTCTCCCAATTGCATGTGATTACCCGTTATGCCGGTGCCGACCCTGAATCGCTCAGTCTGCACCGCCTCGGTTCCGGGCAATGGGAAAAGGCAAAGAAAAAGGCCGCGCAACAGGTACGCGATACCGCAGCCGAACTGCTCGCGCTTTATGCCGCCCGCGCCGCCCGCCCTGGGCACCGTTTCGATTTCAGCATCCACGATCTGGACAATTTCGCCGAAAGTTTTGGCTTCGAGACTACCCCCGATCAACAGGCGGCTATTGACGCGGTGATCGCCGATATGAAATCCGGGCGACCCATGGACAGACTGGTATGCGGTGATGTCGGTTTCGGCAAAACCGAAGTGGCGCTGCGCGCCGCCTTTATCGCGGTGCAGGACGGTCGGCAGGTGGCGGTGCTCTGTCCCACGACCCTGCTCACGGAACAGCATTACCAGACTTTCACTGACCGTTATGCTGACTGGCCGGTGAAAATCGCCGAATTGTCGCGCTTCAGATCGGCCAAAGAACAGGCCGAGGCGCTCACCCTGCTTGCCGAAGGCAAAATTGACATCCTGATCGGCACCCATCGCCTGCTACAAAAAGATGTGAATTTCAAGCGCCTCGGTCTGGTCATCATTGATGAGGAACACCGTTTTGGCGTGCGCCAGAAAGAGGCGCTCAAAAGATTACGCAGCGAAGTCGACATCCTGACCCTCACCGCGACCCCGATTCCGCGCACGCTCGGCATGGCGATGGAAGGTTTGCGTGAATTCTCGGTGATTGCCACCGCGCCGCAAAAACGGCTGGCGGTCAAAACCTTTGTCCACGCCAGCAATAAAGGCATTGTGCGCGAAGCGGTATTGCGCGAATTCAAGCGTGGCGGTCAGGTCTATTTTCTCCATAACGAAGTCGACACCATCGACCACAAGCGCCGCGATCTCGAAACCCTGTTGCCCGAAGCGCGCATTGTCGTCGGTCACGGCCAGTTGCCCGAGCGCGAACTCGAACGGGTGATGCGCGAATTCACCCAGCAGCGCGCCAATCTGCTGTTATGCACCACAATTATTGAAACCGGAATCAACATCCCCACCGCCAATACCATCATCATCAACCGCGCCGACCGTTTTGGCCTCGCGCAATTGCATCAGTTGC
>JAITNI010000159.1 GCA_031290535.1 Zoogloeaceae bacterium | reverse complement strand
AGCGCCACGGGCAAGAGGCGCATCACCGCGCCATTACCCGCGTCATGTTCGGATTCCGGCGCGCAGACTTCGCCCGTGTTGCGAAAGCGGAGCAGGTTGCGGCGCACGGTATTGCCGATGTCAATGGGTTTTGTCCGCATCCAGCCGTCAAAAGCGCGGGCGGCGGCCAGCGCATCCACCTTGCCTTCAGCGAGAATGGCTTCCCCCAACGCGAGCGACATGGCGGTGTCGTCGGTGATTTGTCCGGGTTTCAGATGCAGCCAGCCGCCGCCGATGATCTCCTTGTGCATCCCCCCTGCAGGAGCAAACTGGTGGCGGATTTCGTGCGGGGTCAAAAATTCCACTGTTGCGCCCAGGGCGTCGCCGATGGCGAGACCGAGGTAAGCGCCGAAGGCACGATTTTGCAGGATGTTGGGGCGCAAGGCGGACATGGTCACTCAAACTTCCGGCGCGAAACACAAGGCGTAATCGGTACATTCGTCGCAGGAAGGCGCGGGGCAGAAATAGATGCCTTCGTGGGCGCAGTAGGTGCGGTAGAGGAATTTTTTCCACTTCATGTCGCCGACGTTTTTTTGCGCGAAATCGGGAAAGGCGTTGCTCAGCAGTTGGGAAAGTTCCTGCCGGTTCGCCAGACCCAGATCGAACCAGAGGTGTTCCTTGCCCGCGCAGGCCGTGACGACGATTTTGGCGAGCCAGACTTCCGAAGGAAAACGTCCCGCCCGTGCCGCGAGAAGCAGGGCAAGCAAATCCTCGCCCTCCGGCAGCGCCGCCACGGCCTCGCCGGACAGGAGGAGCGGTGCGCCGTCAAAATAGTCGCGCCAGAGTTGGGCGTGGTTGTCAGCAGACAGTCCCAGATCGGCAGGTAACATGCCTTCCGCATTCGCCCGTCCGGCAATCAGGCTGGCGAGAATCGGGCGATTCGGGTCGTCCTGAACGGCAGCAAGCACCCGCCGCGCCAGCAGTTCCTGTTGCAAGCGTTGGTGGGGAGAGAGAGGCGGGGCATGGGTCATGAGTCCTCATCGTCCAACAGAAGTAGAGGCCATTTTATCCCGGCTTGACCACAATTTCCCCGCCCAGCACCTGCGCCTGACAGGCGAGGCGTTGGTTCCAGGGCGCGGCGAGGTCTTTCAATATCTGGTCTTCCAGCACCGAGGGGTCGGAGAGATTTTCCGCGCCAGAGACGATTGTGACCAGACAGGTGCCGCATTCGCCTTCGCGGCAGCCGTAGAGAATATGCGCCCCCGCCCGTTCGGAAACTTCGATCAGGCGGGTTCCGGCAGGGACGGTGAGGGTGACGGGGATTTCCGCGAAGGTGACAGTGGCTTTCGGCATGGGGGGGCGCTCCGGTTCAGGATGAAATTGCGGCGGCGGATTCGCCGTCAGCATGAGGATGCCCCGCGCATTTGTCATTGCCTTGACAGCCCAACTCTGCCGCGCTGGCGGTCTGCCCCGCCAGTCCCACCCAGGCATCGACTTCCTCCGGCACAAAGCCCACGCGGCGCTGGCCTGCGGATTCCATCAGCGGGCGGCGCACAAGCAGGGGATTTTTCAACATCAGGGCAAGGGCGGCTTCGGCGCTGAGGGTCGTTGGGTCAATTTCGCCCGCCTTGACCTGCGGCGCGGAGAGGTTGAACCATTCCGCCACTGGCAAGGGGGCGAGGAAGGCGAGCAGCGTTTGTCGCGTCCAGATTTCGTCGGGCAGGCTTTTGACGTCCAGCGTATGACCAGCGGCCAGCAGCACTTCCTTTTGTTTGGCATTGCCGCCGCAACCGGGTTTTTCATAAAAAGTGATGTGGCTCATGCGGCTTCCCTTGCTGAGTCCCTGATTGCCAGCAATTTTTCCAGCGGAATGCCGGTGAGCGAACCGAGCGGATTCAGCGCCTCACCCAGTTCATCAACAATCGCGCATTCAATCGGACAAATGGCCGCGCATTGCGCTTCAGAAAATTCGCTCGCGCATTCGGTGCATTTTTGCGGGTCGATGGCGAACATCGGCAGTTCTCCCGCCGTCGCCGCAATGGCGGCGTTGGGGCAGACGTCCACGCAAGCCCAACAATTGACACAGCTTTCGGTGATGGCAAGCGCCATGATTTTTCTCCTTTACATCCCTACAGCAATCGCTGTGCCAGAAAAAAATATCATTACAAAACAATGGCTTGTCCTGTTTGCGGACAACCCGCTTGTCGGAAAGTCGACAAGTGGAAGACAAGATAGCAGACCGGCTACAGGCGGCAGCGCGGATCAATGTGTTCAAGGCGTTGGGCAGGGGATGGGAGCGAGAGGAGCAACGGTAAGGCAGGCGAGCAAAATCTGCAACAAAAGTACTGCAAATTACGCAACGAAATAACTGCAAATCCTGCAACATGCTATCATCCCTCCATGAAAACGAAGCCATACAAGCCGAGGGTGATTGACGGCGTCATTCGTCAACGTCTGCGTTCCGCAGGGGCGGTGCTCATTACCGGGCCGAAATGGTGCGGCAAGAGCACTACCGGCTTCTATCATGCTCGCTCGCACACGAACATGGATTTGCCGGAAACGCAGGCGCTGTTTCAGCTTGCGCCCCATTTGGTGCTGGAGGGCGAGCGCCCGCGTCTGATCGACGAGTGGCAGGATGCGCCGGGCATCTGGGATCGCGCCCGAAGGGAGATCGACACGGATGGCGGCAAGGGGCTGTTCATCTTCACCGGCTCCGCCGTGCCCGCGCAATTGCCCTCTCATACTGGAACGGGGCGCTTCGCCCGCGTGGCGTTACGTACCATGTCCCTGTTTGAGTCCGGCGACGGGGCGGGTGGTATTTCTCTGGCGGGGCTGTTTGACGGACATTTCCCGCTGCCGCTGCGCTCGACGATGGATTATTCGCGCATCAATCGCCTGATCTGCCGGGGCGGCTGGCCGGGTGTGCTGGGTCTGGACGACGCCGACGCGGTAGCGATGGCGCGGGATTATCTGGAATCCGTGGTGACTTCGGACATCTCACGGGCGGATGGCGTTCGGCACGATCCCGGCAAGCTGCGACTGCTCTTACGTGCCCTCGCCCGCAATGTCAGCAGCGAAGCAAAAATCACCACCTTGCTGGCGGATATTTCCGCGCAGGGCAATCACGAAGTTTCTGAGCGCAGCATTCACAGTTACCTCACCGCGCTGAAAAATATTTTCGCCATTTTCGAGCAGGAAGCATGGACAGAAAGCCTGCGCTCCAAAACCCGCATTCGTACCGCGCCGCGTCGGCATTTTGCGGATCCGTCGCTGGCCGCCGCTGCCCTTGCGGCAACGCCGGAATTACTGTTGCGCGATCCTGAAAGCAGTGGTTTGCTGTTTGAATCGCTGTGCATCCGCGACCTGGGCATTTTCGCGGAAGCCCTCGGTGGGCGGGTTTGCCACTACCGTGATGCAAACGGTTTTGAGGTGGATGCCATTGTCCAGTTGGATGACGGGCGTTGGGGCGCGGTGGAAATCAAACTCGGAACGCACCAGTTTGATGCCGCTGCGGCAAATCTTTTGCGTCTGCAAGAACGCATGAAGGGCATTTTGCCGCCGCCCTCATTTTTGATGATTCTGAACGCCACCTCCGGCTTTTCCGCCGCCCGCCCGGATGGGGTACTGATTGTGCCGATTGATTTGCTGGAACCGTAGCATAACCCTCCTCTCAGGCACGTTTCTGCTCAGTTGCGTGATTGGTGGCATCCGCGAGTTTGCCAACGGAGGCCATCTCCCGATACACCGCCATAACCGCATCCTCGATGACTTCCATCGCGTGTTCGCCGTTCGGTTGAATGCCCGCCGCTTCCAGTTGGCTCCACGGCTCGAAGCCAATCCGGGCGCAC
>JAITNI010000138.1 GCA_031290535.1 Zoogloeaceae bacterium | reverse complement strand
CGCGCCAGAACAACCGGCATGAGAATGCGGAAATCCTTGTGTTGATCAGGTTGTTCTGCCTTGATCGCCATTGCCGCCATAATACTTTTTCCTGCCCTCTTTATCGCGGTTCCCATAATCCTCCCTCCGCCCGTTCGCCCTGAAACTTTGTCGTTGGGCATGGTTCGACAGGCTCACCATGAACGGGAGGAAAGGCAGGCTCACCCTGCGCGGAAAGGCAGGGCAACCGCACAAACGTCCAAATCCTGCGCGTAGCGCAGCAAATCATCCTCCCCTGACAAGGGGAGGTGCAGGAGGGGTTTGGGAGGGTTCAGATTGCACAGACCCCAAACCCCCCTCCATCCCCCCTTGTCAGGGGGGAAGCCCCTCTGGAACCGTTTGGTCTTGTGCAAGTGAGCCGCTCCCATAAAGAAGGCTTTGGTGACAGGGAATAAATAACAAGAGGATTCGTGCGATTGCCCTGCGTGGAAAGGCTTACCATGAACGGAAAATGATGGGAACGGCGATACTGCGGACATTTTCCGCGTGTCAACTCATCCCACCTCTTCCATCCATGCCGTCTGAATCGCTTCCAGAATCTTTTCGCCGCAATGTTTTGGGTCGTCGTTGAAACCGGGCAGGTGGAGCACCCAGTCGCGCAAATCCACAAAATTGAGTTGCGCGGGGTTCTGGTCGGGGTGGGCTTCGGCCAGTTCGATGGCGATGGGGTGGATGTCTGTCCATTTCATCATGGCTTCCTTTCAATGTTCGCGGGTCATGTTGAGGCTGTAGCGGGGGATTTCCACGGTGAGGGGGGTGTTTTGTACTATGGTCTGGCAGGAAAGACGGGAGTGGGGTTCCAGTCCCCAGGCTTTGTCGAGCAGGTCTTCTTCGAGATCGTCGGCGGGATCAAGCGCGGCAAACCCTTCGCGCACGATGACGTGGCAGGTGGTGCAGGCGCAGGACATTTCGCAGGCGTGTTCGATGTCGATGCCGTTTTTCAACAGGGCTTCGCACAGGGACTGGCCGGGAGCGGCCTCGAAAACCGCGCCGTCCGGGCAGAGTTCCGCGTGCGGCAGGACGATGATTTGCGTCACGCGGCGCTCCCTTCGTTTGTTTTTTCTTCCCGGCGTTCTTCTCCGGCCCGTTCGGCGATGGCGTTGACCTCTTCCACCGTGCGTCCGGCCAGCGCCCGTTTGACGCTCTGATCCATGCGCCGGTGGGCGAAGGCTTGCGTTTCAAACGCCAGATCATCCATCGCCAGCGTAAGATGCCGCCGGTTGTCGCCGAGCACCTGCGTTTGCAGTTTGGCGATGGCGGCCTCGATGCGGGCGATTTCCGCTTTGTCGAGCAGATGCGCGTCTTCCTTCAGGGCTGCCTGCGTCGCTTCGATCAGGCGTTGCGCTTCCACCTGCGCTTCTTTCAGGGCGCGGCGCTGGGCGTCGTCGCGGGCGTGCGAGACGGAATCCTTCAGCATCCCGGCGATTTCGTCATCCGACAACCCATAGGACGGCTTGACCGTAATCGCCGCCGCCACCCCCGTGGTCTGCTCGCGCGCCGACACCGCCAGCAGGCCATCGGCATCGACCTGAAAGGTGACGCGAATCCGCGCCGCGCCCGCCACCATTGGCGGAATGCCACGCAGCTCAAAGCGGGCGAGACTGCGGCAATCGGCCACCAGTTCGCGCTCGCCCTGCACGACGTGAATCGCCATCGCCGTCTGGCCGTCCCGGAAAGTGGTGAACTCCTGGGCGCGAGCCGCCGGGATGGTGGCGTTTCTGGGGATGAGTTTTTCGGTGAGGCCGCCCATTGTCTCCAGCCCAAGCGAAAGGGGGATGACGTCCAGCAGCAGCCAGTCGTCGCCGCCCGTTTTGTTGCCGACCAACAGATTGGCCTGCGTCGCCGCGCCCAGCGCCACAACCTTGTCCGGGTCGAGATTGTTGAGCGGCGCGCTCTGGAAAAAATCCGCCACCGCCTGCTGCACCTGCGGCATCCGGGTGGAGCCGCCGACCATCACCACGCCCTTCACGTCCGCTTTCGCAAGGCGGGCGTCACGCAGCGCCTTCTTCACCCCCTGCAAGGTGCGGGCAACCAGATTGCGGGTGATCTCGGCAAAGGTATGCGCGTCCAGCGTCAGATCAATGGTGCGGTTGTTGGCGAGCCGGACGGTGATCGGCGCTTCGGCGTGATGCGTGAGGAATTCCTTGGCCTCCCGCGCCCGCGTCATGATGAGGCGGGCATCCTCCGGCGACAGCGGCGGCAGTTCGGCCTGTTCCAGCACCCAGCAGAAAATGCGCTGGTCAAAATCGTCGCCGCCCAACGCGGAATCGCCGCCCGTCGCCAGCACTTCAAAAACGCCTCTGGCGAGTTTGAGAATGGAAATATCAAAGGTGCCGCCGCCCAGATCGTACACTGCGTAAATGCCTTCGGCGGCGTTCTCCAGCCCGTAGGCAATCGCCGCCGCCGTGGGTTCGTTCAGGAGCCGGAGCACATTGAGACCCGCCAGCCGGGCAGCGTCCTTGGTGGCCTGACGCTGGGCGTCGTCAAAATAGGCGGGGACGGTAATCACCGCGCCCACCAGTTCGCCGCCCAGATGCGCCTCGGCGCGGGCGCGGGCAACTTTCAGGATTTCGGCGGAAATCTCCACCGGGCTTTTGACTCCGGCGCGCGTCCTGACCCGCACCATGCCCGCCCCCTCGACAAAATCGTAAGGCAGGGATTCAACATGGGCGATGTCCTTCCGGCCCCGACCCATAAAACGCTTGACGGAGAGCACGGTATTTTTGGGGTCGGAAGCCAGCCAGTTTTGCGCCGCATAGCCGACTTCCGTCTGGCCATCGGGCTGGTAGCGCACCACGGAAGGCAGCAGGGGGTGCCCCTGCGCGTCGTTCAACACCAGAGCCATGCCGCTTTTGACGGTGGCTACGAGCGTATGGGTGGTGCCCAGATCAATCCCCACCGCCCGCCGGTGCTGGTGCGGCGCGGCGGAGGCGTTGGGTTCGGAAATTTGAAACAGCGCCATCTTCAGTAGATTCCTTCGTCTTCCAGCGCGGCGAGCGCGTCGTCAATTTCAAGCCGCAGCTTTTCAAGAAACATCAGCCGCCGGGTTTCGTGGGCGGCGGCGGGCCAGTCCCGCTGGTCATCCAACAGCGCCGCCAGCGCCCGGTAACGCCCTGCCAGATCCTGATGCAGCCGGTGATGCAGGCGTTCCAGCGCGTGATGGTCGCGGCCATTGCGAGCTTCCTCTGCCGCCTCGCGCCATTCCATCTGTTCGATGAGAAAGGCCGGTTCCATGACGGTGTTGCGCTCGGCTTCCAGATCGTGTCCAGCCAAAAAAAGCAGGTATTTTGCCCGTTCCAGCGGTTTTTTCAAAGTGAGACAGCCTTCATTGACCCGCGCCGCCCACTGCGCCGCCTGCCGCCGCGCCCGCTCATCCGCCTGCACAAACCGGTCAGGATGCACCTCGCCCTGAATTTCCAGATACCGCGCCTCCAGCGCCGACAGGTCAAGACGAAAGAGGCGCGGGAGTTGAAAGAGGGTGAAAAAATCGGTGGTCAAGTCCACGGGAAAAATCCTTGGTTGTGGGTAAAAATGAGTGCCTTTGTCTTGCCAATGACCGGAAAAAATGAAATTCACCGGATTATCGCCGCTCCCGGTCATCCCATTGTTTTGGAATAAAAGTGATAGAAGATAAACAATCCGGGCGTCTTTCCTTGAAACCAAAAGAAATTCTTCCCCAAGATTGTTGTGTGGAAAAATTGGTTTCCTCCTCTAAAGATCTCCCCCTGGGCATATCCGTTATCACAAGAACCGGGTAAGTTTGTTTAACCCTATCCAGTGTGAAGCAACTCGCATCGTCGCCAAAATCCAATATGAGTCGAGTAGGTTCGCCTGTCTTTTCAAAGACGCGTAATTCCACTTCTTCAACGATTAGCCCCTCATCATAAACAAGGCGCTCTTCCGTAACATAAGGAGTTGCGACACCATTTGAATCCGTTTCAACCAGATTCGCCCCAAGGATAGCGTTGACCTTGTCAACTGGCCAAGGGTAAGCGTCATCCAGTTTTTGCACGAGTTCTTCAAGTTTCATTTTTTCCTCCTTGAAAGTCATGGGTTCCTGTCGTTGACAACAGGTTCCTTGAGAAGGAAAACACACAGACAGACAACACAGGGACACAATGCTTCCCCGCAGGAAAATAAAACGCCTCATTCTTCAGGCAAGCGGTTGCAACCCAGATCAACCAAATGCCGGGTTATGGCCTTTGGCCTAACCCGGCCTACCGCCTTACAGATCGGAAAATAAAAACACTCCTCAGACATTGAAACTTTCCCCACACCCGCACTGGTTCTTGATGTTGGGGTTGTTGAACCGGAATCCCTCGTTCAGTCCTTCCTTGCCGTAATCCAGTTCGGTGCCGTCAAGGTAGGGGAGGCTTTTGGCGTCGACGTAGACCTTGACGCCGTGGCTCTCGTAGACTTCGTCGTCTTCAATGGCTTCATCGACGAATTCCAGTTTATAGGCCATGCCGGAGCAGCCGCTGGTTCGCACGCCGAGGCGCAGCCCCAAGCCTTTGCCGCGTTTTTGCAGGAAGTTGGCGACGTGCCTTGCCGCCTGTTCAGTCAGGGTGATTGCCATGATTGCCTCACTTGGGATGTTTTTGCCTGTAATCGGAAACTGCCGCCTTGATGGCGTCTTCGGCCAGAATGGAGCAGTGGATTTTGACCGGCGGCAGCGCCAGTTCTTCGGCGATCTGGGTGTTTTTTATTTCGAGGGCTTCCTCGACGGTCTTGCCCTTCACCCATTCGGTAACGAGGCTGGAGGAGGCAATCGCTGAACCGCAGCCGTAGGTTTTGAAGCGGGCGTCTTCGATGACGCCGTTTGCGCCGACCTTGATCTGCAATTTCATCACGTCACCGCAGGCGGGCGCGCCCACCATGCCGGTGCCGACGCTCTCCTCATCCTGATCGAAACCGCCGACATTGCGGGGATTTTCGTAGTGGTCAATGACTTTGACGCTGTAACTCATGGGGTTCTCCTTGGTGCAAAATTTTACGAGCTTACGCTGATGTTACGATGTTTTTCTTCCCCCCTGACAAGGGGGGATTGAGGGGGGTTTTGGGCGGTTCAGTTTGTCAAGACTGAATTTTACTTAACCGCCGCAAACCCCTCCCCCCGCCCTCCCCTTGTCAGGGGAGGGAGCCAGTCAATGCGCCGCCCACTGGACGCTGCTCAAATCAATGCCCTGTTGCACCATTTCCCACAGCGGGGACATGTCGCGCAGTTTGCTGATTTTCTGGTGCAGGAGCGCCACGGCGTAGTCGATTTCTTCGGCGGTGGTGAAGCGCCCCAGGGTGAAGCGGATGGAGCTGTGTGCCAGTTCGTCCTCACGCCCCAGGGCGCGCAGCACATAAGACGGTTCCAGACTGGCCGAGGTGCAGGCGGAGCCGGACGACACCGCCAGATCCTTGATCGCCATCATCAGCGATTCGCCTTCCACATAGGCAAAGCTGACGTTGAGATTGTGCGCCGTGCGCTGCGTCAGGTCGCCATTCACCACCACCGCTTCAATGTCGGAAAGTCCGGCCAGCAGCCGGTCGCGCAACTGGCCAACGCGGGCGTTTTCCGCCGCCATTTCCTCCCGCGCCAGCCGGAAGGCTTCGCCCATGCCGACGATCTGGTGCGTGGCGAGCGTGCCGGAGCGAAAGCCGCGTTCGTGGCCGCCGCCGTGCATCTGCGCTTCCAGCCGCACACGGGGTTTGCGGCGCACGTACAATGCGCCAATGCCCTTCGGGCCGTAGGTTTTGTGGGCGGAAAAACTCATCAGATCGACCTTCAG
>JAITNI010000114.1 GCA_031290535.1 Zoogloeaceae bacterium | reverse complement strand
CTACTACAAGAGAAAGAGATTGGCGCACTTTGCAATGGCAATATGAAATTTACACTCCCCCTTGTCAGGGGAGGATGCTGCCCTGTCCCTCACCCCTGTAACTGTGCCTGTAAAATCTTGCCTGTTTCCTCTCCCCCTTGCACCAGATTCACCACTCCGGCGGGGAGTTCTGCGCGGGCGGAGAGTTCGACCAGCGCATAGGCCACGCCGGAGGTCTGGGGGGCGGGTTTCAGGATGAGGGTATGTCCGGCCAGCAAGGCGGGAGCCAGCAAGGCGGTTGCGGCTTGCAAGGGTTGGGTGGCGTCCCAGACGATGGCGAGCGGCTGGCCGGGTTTCCCGGCATTCCCAAAGGCGGCGCGCTGCAAATCGGCTACGGCGGCGGCCACTTCGGCCTCTGCGGCGGCTTCCTCCTTGCCGGTTTCCTGTACGATCAAGGCAGCAAAATGCGCTGCATAACGCGCCAATTCTGCCGCCCAGGCATCTAAAAACGCCTGCCGCGCTGCCGGACTTTGCGCTGCCCAGAGAGGCGCAGCGTCGGTCGCGGCGGCCACCGCCCCGGCGACTTCCTCCGCGCCGCACAGGGGCACGCGCCGCAAGGCTTTGCCGCTTATGGCGTCCCGCGTCTCCACAAAGCCGGACGTCAGCGTCAACAGGGCGTGGCCGTTCACCCACAAGGGCAAAACAGGCGGGCCGTCCAGATCATTTGTCAAAACCATCGCGTAAAACTCCTATGGTAAAAGGAGCGCATGTTAGCCGCAGACGGGAGGAAACGAAAGCGACAAAAACAATTTCCAGGTCGGCAGCAGGCGGGGGGAACAACCCCACTCGTGGCAAAAGCTGAATCCATACAGCCAGTCCATGCCGTGCAGCGCCAGAAGGAAAAAGAGCGGCAGGGCGATGTAGTTGAGGATTTTTCGCCTTTCAACAGGAAAGCGCACACTGAGGGCGAGGAGGAGCGCAGGGATACCAAAAGCCAGCGGCCAAAGATAAACCGGCCAGAAGAAGGGGGCGATCAGGGGGCTGGATTCTGGCGTCCAGTGGCTGAAAATACCGGCATAAACGTCGTTAAATGCCGGGACAATCCGATACAGAACAATCCCGAACAAAAAATACAGCGCGGCGATGCTGTACGTCACCCATTTTGCGCCCACCGTTCAATTCCCGGCCAGAATGCTCATCACCGCCATTCGCACGGCAATCCCAAAAGTCACCTGATCGAGAATCACCGCCTGCGGGCCGTCGGCGACTTCAGAGTCGATTTCCACGCCCCGGTTCATCGGGCCGGGGTGCATGACGATAGCGTCGGGTTTGGCGAGCGCCAGTTTTTCCGGGGTCAGGCCGTAGTATTTGAAATATTCGCTGGCCGAGGGCAGCAACGCGCCGTTCATGCGTTCGTTTTGCAGGCGCAGCATGATGATGACGTCGCAGCCTTGCAAGCCTTCCTGCATGTTGTGGCAGACTTTGACGCCCATTTGGGCAAGTTGGGTGGGCAGCAGGGTTTGCGGGCCGATGGCGCGGATTTCCGGCGTGCCAAGGGTGGTCAGGGCGTGAATGTCGGAACGGGCGACGCGCGAATGCAGGATGTCGCCAATGATCGCCACCGTCAGGCGCTCGAAATCCTGCTTGAAGTGCCGGATGGTATACATGTCCAGCAGCCCCTGCGTCGGGTGGGCGTGGCGGCCATCGCCGGCGTTGACCACGTGAATGTCGTGCTTGCCGATGCGTTTCAAATGTTCGGCGATCAGGTAGGGCGCGCCGCTGGCGGCGTGGCGCACGACGAACATGTCGGCGTGCATGGCGCAGAGGTTGTCGATGGTGTCGAGCAGTGTTTCGCCCTTGGCGGTGGAGGAGCGGCTGATGTCCAGATTGAGCACGTCCGCCGACAGGCGCTTGGCGGCAATCTCAAAGGTAGTGCGGGTGCGGGTGGAATTCTCGAAAAAAAGGTTGAACACGCTTTTCCCCCGCAGCAGGGGCACTTTTTTGACTTCCCGGTCGGTAATGCCGACAAATGCGGCGGCGGTATCCAGAATGCGGAGGAGAATGTCCTTTGGCAGCCCCTCGGTGGACAGCAGGTGCGTGAGTGCGCCGTGGGCGTTCAATTGTGGATTAAGCAGCATGATCTTCCACCTTCCAGGAAAGACGACCCGCGTCGTCCCGGCTCAGGGTGAGGCCGGTGGCGGCGGCGAGCGCCACGTTCCAGACGCAGTAATTGGGCGCAACCGGCAGTTCGCGCCCGCCCCGGTCGGCCAATACCGCCAGTTCCACGGCGGCGGGACGACCATAGTCAAACAGTTCGTTCAGGGCGGCGCGGGTGGTGCGGCCCGTGTACAGCACGTCATCAACCAGAATCAGGCGACGGCCATTGACGTCAAAATCAATCCGGGTCGGGCGCACCTGCGGATGCAGCCCCTTTTCGGCAAAATCGTCGCGGTAACAGGAAATGTCGATGCTGCCCGTGGTGGCCGGGAGATTGAGCAGTTCGGCCAGCCGTTCGGCAATCCACGCGCCGCCGCTGAAAATGCCCACCAGCGCGGTACTGGGCGTCAGCGTGGGCCGGATGAGATCCGCCAGTGCCTGACACTGGCGCTCGGCGTCAGGCAGCGGATGAAGGGAAGAGAAAGATGTCGTCATGGGGAAAGTCGAACCAGGTTTGCAAAATCAGTTGGGCGGCCACGGCATCCAGCAAGGGTTTGATGGCCCTGGCGGTCTTGCCGGTTTCCTTCAGCCGGGTTTCGGCTTCGCGGGAAGTCAGGCGTTCATCGGCTTTTCGCACCGGCAGATGAAAACGTTCCTGAAGCGCCCGCGCAAAATCGTGCGCCCGCGCCGTCATGTCGTGCGGCGTGCCATCCACATGCGTGGGACAGCCCACCACCAGCAATTCCGGCTGCCATTCCGCCACCAGTCTGGCGATGGCCGCCAGCCGTTCGGCATCATTGCCAGCCGTAATCACACTTAAGGGATGCGCCTGCCCGAGCGCGGTTTCGCCCACCGCAACGCCGGTGCGTTTGAGGCCGAAATCGAAGGCGAGCACGGTTCCCATCGGGCGCTTCAGGCGTGCCCCGCCACGTCGGAGAGCTGCGCGAAACTCACGCCCAGCTTTTGCATGGCGGCGGGCAGGCGTTCTTCGGGCGGCAGGCCAAACAGGATGTCTGCCTCGGCCGGGACGGTCAGCCAGGCGTTCTGGGTCAATTCGCCCTCCAGTTGTCCGACTCCCCAGCCCGCGTGGCCCAGCGTGACCAGAATTTCCTGCGGCTGGCCGTTTTTGCTGATCGAGGCCAGCACGTCGCGCGAACTCGTCAGGCAGATGTCGTCCGCCACCTTGAGGCTGGACTGCCATTTGCCCGGCGGACGATGCAGCACAAAGCCGCGATCCATCTGTACCGGCCCGCCAAAATGAACCGGCAGCCGGGCCAGATCGGGAAAGTCCAGCGACAAATCCACCTTTTCAAAAAGGCCGGTCAGCGTGAGGTCCGTGGGCCGGTTCGCAATCACCCCCAGCGCGCCCTGCGCGTTATGCTCGCAGACATAGATCAGGGCGCGATGAAAATAGGGGTCGGCCATGGCGGGCATGGCGATCAAAAAGTGATGAGTGAGATTCAGGGTGTTCATAGGCTGGATTTTAGCCTGCTTCGCGCCCGAAAGCGCAGAAAGAAAAAAGCGCCGTTTTTCGGGTGGGGCGGCAAGGCGCTCCCGCGAACGCCCCGCGCCCGCCAATCCCGTGCGCCGCCTGCGGTTCCCGCGCGGCGTGCAGGGGAAGGACGCTTACGGAGGCGTTGCGGCGTTCTCCCTTTTTGGAAACTCTGAACAACTTCCCCGTTCGGGCTGAAGCCCTCCGCGCATGGTGAAGCTCTGCCGAACCATCGTTGCCCTTGTTTTTGCAGGGAATGCAACGACAGCGTTTCAGGGCGAACGGAGTTATTCAGCGTTTCCGTTATGGATTCGACGTTTCTTTTTGAAAAATGACAGAATAGGCGGTTCGCCTTGTAACACGTTTGCCGTCCAGAACGTAATCGTCCAAGGTGCAGTCATGCACCGCCGACAACAGGCTGCCGTTCCTCTGGTACAGCATTTTCATCTCCGACAACACATGGGTCGTCTGGTCAGGAAAG
>JAITNI010000225.1 GCA_031290535.1 Zoogloeaceae bacterium | reverse complement strand
AACCCGGCCACGCACACCGGCCTGCCGACGCATCCCCTGCCGTCCGCCACACCCCCGGCAACAACGCCCGCCGCGCCCGCGCCCCCCATCGCGCCGCCGCCCGCCCGCCCGTCTGGAATCCTGACCCAGTAGCCGCCCCGTTCGCCCGGACAGCACACGGGTGCGACATTGCTGTGCCCGTGTGCCTACACAGGTGGGCAGGTAAAATCCTGCGCGTAGCGCAGCAAATGATCCTCCCCTGACCAGGCCGAAGGCGGGTTCCGCTTTCAAGAGGGGAGCAAACCCGCCCCTTGTTGAACGTGTTGTTTCTTCGATGAACCGCCCGCCCCCTCAAAAACACACTGACACCCCCGCCTGCATTGAGACCAGTTCTCCCAGACGCGGCCACAGGAGCGTGCCGTCGCGGGTGTCCTGCCAGTTTTCGCCCTGCCAGCGAAAGTGAAAAGCGCCATTTTTTGACGCCACCCAGATTTCCCGGTTCGCAGCGTGGCGGTGAATCACCATCTGGCTGCCGTCGTCAAAGTCGAGTTCCAGAATGCCGTCGCTGGCCCGCTCATAATCCAGCCCTTTTTCCACCCCCTCCAGCACCGCCTCGATCTGGGCAAAGACCTGTCCGGCGCGCCGGGTGAATTCCTGTTCCTCCATTGTGCTACCATCCTCCTGTGTTCTTGTTCGATTCATCATGATGCGTTCCTTTATTCTGCCCCTCTCCCTGCTCGTCCTGTGCGCCGCCTGCGGCGCCAAAGGCGCGCTGGAAAAACCCGCTGGCTCCGTGCCGCCGCCGCTGATTGACCAGATTTCCAGATCAGCCCCCTCCCCCGCCGATGTGAATGTTAACACGCCCCCGAAAAGTCAGGAATGAACACCGTCGCTTCCCCCCATTTTGCCTACCGGCAGGACACCCTGTATGCGGAAAATGTCCCCCTGGCTCAAATCGCTGCCCGCTTCGGCACGCCGCTCTATGTGTATTCCCGCGCCGCGCTGACCGCCCAGTGGCAGGCTTTTCAGCAGACGCTGGCACAACACCCCGCCAGCGCCGATGCGCTCATCTGTTATGCGGTCAAGGCCAATTCCAGTCTGGCGATTCTGAATCTTTTTGCCCGTCTGGGCGCGGGGTTTGATATTGTCTCCGGCGGCGAATTGCAGCGCGTACTGGCCGCCAGCGCCGGGATTGCGGGCGTCGCAGGCCGGGTGGTGTTCTCCGGCGTCGGCAAGACAGAGGCCGAAATGGAACTCGCCCTGAATGCGGGTATTTTGTGCTTCAACGTGGAATCTGCCGCCGAACTCGACCGCCTGAACGCCGTCGCCGGACGTCTGGGCAAAACCGCGCCCGTCAGCCTGCGCGTCAATCCCGACGTAGACCCGCAAACGCACCCCTACATCTCCACCGGCCTCAAGACGGCCAAATTCGGCATCCCCATTGCCGAAGCGCCGCGCCTCTACGAACGCGCCGCCGCGCTGCCGCATCTGGCGGTGGAAGGCATTGATTGCCATATCGGCTCGCAGATTCTCTCTGTCGCCCCGTTTGCCGAGGCACTGGAACGCCTGCTCGCGCTGCTGGATCTGTTGGAAAAACGCAACATCCCCATCCGCCATCTCGATCTGGGCGGCGGTCTGGGCATTCCTTATCAGGGCACAGATGCGCCGCCGGAAATCGACGCCTACCTGACGCCGCTGCTTGACCAACTGACAGGCCGTAAAAAGCTCAAAATCATGGTCGAGCCGGGGCGGCGGCTGGTGGGCAACGCGGGCGTGCTGCTCACGAAGGTGGAATACCTGAAGCCCGGCGAGGAAAAAAATTTCGCCATCATCGACGCCGCCATGAATGACCTGATGCGTCCCGCCCTGTACCAAGCCTGGCACGACATTTTGCCTGTCCAGCGTTCCCAGCGCCAAAGCGACGCGCCAGCCCCCATCTTTGACGTGGTCGGCCCTGTCTGCGAAAGCGGCGATTTTCTGGGTCTGAGCCGCCCCCTCGCCCTTGCGGCGGGCGACCTGCTGGCGGTGATGTCCGCTGGCGCTTACGGCATGAGCATGAGTTCCAACTACAACAGCCGCCCGCGCGCGGCGGAAATCTTGGTGGATGGCGACAAAACCCACCTCATCCGGCGACGGGAAAATATCGCGGAGTTATACGCGCTGGAAAGCCTGCCGCCTGCGCCGGAAACGGCATGATTTGGCGCGACACCAAGCAAAAAAAGCCCGGAAAATTCCGGGCTTTTTTGCTCAGTCACCCTGACGACAGGTTCGCAATCCCTGCTTTCAGCGTCTCACGCCTACAGCACATAGCGCGACAAATCCTCATCCGCCGCCAGTTCGTTCAGGCGAGTATTTACATAGGCGCTGTCGACATGCACGGACGGCGATTCGGCCTTGTCCGCCGTGAAGGAAACGTCTTCCAGCAGTTTTTCCAGTACCGTGTAGAGCCGTCTGGCGCCGATGTTCTCGGTTTTTTCATTGACCTGAAACGAGATTTCCGCCAGACGGCGGATGCCGTCGGCGGCAAATTCCAGTTGCAGCCCCTCGGTTTCCAGCAGCGCCTGATACTGGCGGGTCAGGCAGGCGTCGGTCTGGGTCAGGATGCGCTCGAAATCGGCGACCGAAAGGGAATCCAGCTCTACCCGGATGGGAAAGCGGCCTTGCAGTTCCGGGATTAAATCAGAAGGCTTGGCGAGATGGAACGCGCCGGAGGCGATGAACAGGATGTGGTCGGTTTTCACCATGCCATATTTGGTGGACACCGTCGTGCCCTCCACCAGCGGCAACAAATCGCGCTGCACACCCTGACGGGAGACATCCGCTCCCTGAGTGCTGCCGCGACTGGCGACTTTGTCGATTTCATCCAGAAAGACAATCCCGTTCTGCTCGACGTTCTTCAGCGCCGTCAGTTTGACTTCCTCATCATTGACCAGCTTGGCGGCTTCCTCGTCGGCGAGCAGTTTCAGGGCTTCGCGGATTTTCAGCTTGCGGTTTTTCTTGCGCGCGCCCGACATGTTCTGGAACATGTCCTGAATCTGGCCGGTCAGTTCCTCCATGCCCGGCGGCGCGAAAATTTCCGCCTGCATGGAGACTTGCGCCACTTCAACGTCAATCTCTTTGTCATTGAGATCGCCTTCGCGCAGCTTTTTGCGAAATTTTTGCCGCGTGCCGCTCTGATCTTCGCTGTTGCCGTTTTCAGCGAAAAATCCGGCGTTGCGGGCGGGCGGCAGGAGGGCGTCCAGCACCCGCTCCTCGGCGGCGTCCTCGGCGCGCGCGCGCACCTCGCGCATGGCGACCTCGCGCTGGCTCTTGACGGCGGTTTCCGTCAGATCGCGGATGATGGTGTCCACATCGCGGCCCACATAGCCCACTTCGGTAAACTTGGTCGCTTCCACCTTGATGAAGGGCGCGTTCGCCAGACGGGCGAGGCGACGGGCGATTTCGGTCTTGCCCACCCCTGTCGGCCCGATCATCAGGATGTTCTTCGGCGTGATTTCGGAACAGAGCGGCTCCGCAACCTGCGAACGCCGCCAGCGGTTTCGCAGGGCGATGGCAACGGCTTTCTTGGCGCTGGCCTGGCCGACAATGTGTTTGTCCAGTTCCTGCACGATTTCCTGGGGCGTCATGGTGCTCATTCGAGAACTTCCAGAGTGAAATTTTTATTGGTGTAAATACAGGTCTCCGCAGCGATTTCCAGGGATTTTTTGACCATCTCCAGCGGCAACAGGTCGGTATTTTCCAGAAGCGCCCGCGCCGCGCTCTGCGCGTAAGCGCCGCCGGAACCAATGGCGGCAATGCCCTGTTCCGGCTCCAGCACGTCGCCATTGCCGGTAATCACCAGCGTGCGCTCCCTGTCCGCCACAATCAGCATGGCTTCCAGACGCCGCAACATACGGTCGGTACGCCATTCCTTCGCCAGTTCCACAGCGCTCCGCATCAGGTTGCCCTGATGCTTTTCCAGCTTCGACTCAAACAGATCCAGCAGCGTAAAGGCATCCGCCGTCGCGCCCGCAAAGCCGGTTAAAATGCGGTCGTGATACAGGCGACGGATTTTCCGGGCCGTCTGCTTGACCACCATGTTGCCCAGCGTCACCTGTCCATCGCCGCCCATGGCGACAACATCGCCCCGCCGCACCGACAGGATCGTGGTGCCGTGATATTGCTGCATGAAAAAAGACCTCAGTGTTTGGAAATTTCGATGCTGGCCACCTGATCGACGCCCGTGATATGCATCAGTTCAGCCACCAGCCGATTGGGATGATAAATAATGACCGCCTTGCACCCAGAGCCGCGAATCAGTTCCACCAGCGCCCCGGCGCTCACAAAATCCAGGCGGGTGACGCCGGAAAAGTCCAGGCGGCATTCCTTGCCCGGCAGCAGATGCGGCTGAATGGCGCTGAAATCGTGCTGGAGAATCTCGCCCTCCAGCCGTGCGGCAACTTCCAGTTTTTTCTCGGTGCTTTTGGTGGGCGCGACGGCAGAAACCGCCTTTTTCGCCGCCGTATGCGTCTTGAACACCTCCCAAGCAGGCGGCGAGACTTCAAAAGTAATGGCGTAATTCAACGCCTGTTCCTCAAACTCCGCCTCCTGCCCCAGAAACTGATACAGTTCCAGCAGCAGAAGCCAGAGCGATTCATTCTGACGTTGCCCGGTCACGGCGCGATTCGCCAGCCGGGTGGCAAGCCCTGCCGCACCCGCCAATTCCCATGCCAGCCCCCGCCGACGCACCTGATTCAGAATCTTGGCCAATTTGGCGGCGGCTTCCCCATCCAGACCCACCAGCCGCCCGAAATCCAGCGTCCGCGCTTCTCCCTTGCTCATCGCCTGCAACAGATTGCCAAATAGCGGGTTATCGCCCACGATTGTACCCTGCAAGGCCACGCTGCTGGCGACTCCGGTCTCGCCGCTGTCCGCCTCCGGCTTATGCTCCACCCCCAGATCCCAGGAAGGAGGCGACAGCTCGCAGACTTTGGCGAATTCCATGCCCAGCGCGTCAAACGCCTTGCGCTCCCCCTGAATCCGCAACAGATCGAACAGCATGGCCCAGAGTTTGAGCGCGCTCGGGTCGTTGTTGCCTTTGACCAGCGACTCCAGCATCCCGCGCACCGACGCCGCGCCCGCATTGGCGTAGGAAATCGCCACATGCTCGCTCATTTCCGCGAAGGTGTCTGTTTCCTCCTGAATTTCCATGCCATAACTGCCGCCCTCATAGAAGGTGCTGATTTCGGAAAAATCAGCCTCCGGCGGCGCCTCCACAACAGCGGGCGGCGCTTTTTCCTGCTTCGGCGCGGGCGTCCCGTCAGGCCGGATCGCCACGCGCTCCGGCATCTTCTCGGGTTTTTTGAAAAACGATAGAACCATGAGTGCCACCTAGGTAAGACGGCTCTTTTTAGCACATTCCGCCCTCTGACACAATGCCTCTCAATTTAAAAGAGAAAAAAGCGTCTCTCGCCCCCGCTTTACTTGTTGTTCCGGCGCGAATACGGAGGACTGACGATAAGCTGTCGCACGAAACCACGTCAGTTTTGTTATCATGCACGGGTTTTCATACAAATATTCTGGAGGGACACTTGGTGGTCACAATCATCTCTACTGAAGTGCTGGGGGGCGGGCGTCTGGCGAATCGGCAGTTGGGCGTGGACGAAATGACCCACACCATCGAGCGCTACCTCAAACGCATTGAAACCTCTGGCAGCAGCTTTCGCGGACAAACCCTGGAGTCCAGGCAGAGCCAGCAAATCAATATGCGCTTCCCGACCCTCTCCGAAGCCAGTCTGGCGGCGATTGAAGTTCAGCGGCGCATCAGCGATCTGCCGCCGGTATCCGGCGTCCGGCTCAATGTCCGCATCGGCATCCATACCGCCGACAACGAGGATGAGGCGCTGGGCGTCGCCCTTCAACTCATGAACCTCGCCTTGCCGGAGCAGATTCTTTGCGGGCGGGAAGTGCTGCTCGATCAGGTGCACACCATCGGCGTCGGAATGCACGACCTGCAACAAATCACACTGGAAGACGACACCCAGTTTCAGGTCGTGGAATTGCTCTGGCATGACGACAATGTGCCCGTTTCGCTGACGGCAACCGCAGTGC
>JAITNI010000078.1 GCA_031290535.1 Zoogloeaceae bacterium | reverse complement strand
GGGCGCAGTTTGAGGGCGACTTTGTCCAGCACGCCATTCACGTAGCGATGACCGTCCTCGCCGCCGAAGACCTTGGCGAGTTCGATCGCCTCGTTGAGGATGACCCGGTAGGGGGTTTCGGGGAAGTGGATCAATTCGTAGGTGGCGATGAGCAACAGGATGGATTCGATGGGCGACAGTTCATCAAAAGGCCGGTCGAGGGCATCGGCAAGTTGGGCGGTGAGCGCCGGATGTTCATTGAACACCCCTCGCGCCAGCGTCCGACAGAGTTCGCGGTCGGCCTTTCTGTAGCCTTCCAGATTTGGCAAATCCGCCTCAATGGCCGCCGCGTCCGCGCCGCCGACGCGCCATTGGTACAGCCCCTGCAAGGCCAGTTCACGCGCCCAGCGACGGGCGGATTTGGGGGGCGATTTTTTTGCGGAAGAAGCGGCAGATGAGGCGGCGGGCGTTTGGGTTTCTTCGTTCATGATTTTTCCGGTTAAAGACGCGCGGTTCGCGCCCGAATGTCCTGTTGCAGGCGGGCGGCTTCCACGGCGGCCTGGGCGCAGTCGATGCCTTTTTGGCGCATCCGGGCGAGCGCCTGATCGTCGTCCTCGCAGGTGAGAATGCCGTTGGCGATGGGGATGCCCGTTTCCAGTTGCACTTCCATGATCCCCCGGCAGGCGTCGTTGGACACCACCTCAAAGTGATAGGTCTCGCCGCGAATCACCGCGCCCAGCGCGATCAGGGCATCCACTTTGCCGCTTTGCGCCAGCGTTTGCAACGCCAGCGGAATTTCCAGCGCGCCGGGGACGCTGGCGAGGCTGATGTCACCCTCCGCAACCCTCAGGCGTTTAAGTTCATCCACGGCGGCAGAGAGCAGTCCTTCGCAAATGTCCGGGTTGAAACGGCTCATGACCACGCCCACCTTCAGAGCCGCGCCTTCCCGGCTGGGAGCGTATTCAAAAATGCGTTCAAAATAGGGCGTGCGGCGCGGCGCGGCGGGGGTATTTTGAGACATTTCAGATTTCCTCGGGCGAAGCGACAAAACCGGTCACTTCCAGCGAAAAACCGGTCATGGAGGGAATCTTGCGCGGACTGGAAAGCAGCCGCATTTTGCGGACGCCCAGGTCGCGCAGGATTTGCGCGCCAATGCCGTGGATGCGCGGATCCCATTTGGCGTTGGGCGCGGTGGCGCCCGGCGCGGCAGTGAGACGGGCAAGAATGTCGTCGCCCCCTTCCGGGCGGTGCATGAGGACAATAACGCCGTGTCCGTTTTTGGCGATGGCGGCCTCGGCCCGGTCAATGCTGAACGCGCTGAGGCTTCCTTCCGGGTTGAGAAAATCGAGCACCGAGAGCGGTTCATGCACGCGCACCAGCGTTTCCGCGTTGGCGGGAATTTCGCCCCTGACCAGCGCCAGATGCGCCGCGCCGGAAGCGCGGTCGTGATAGGCATGAAGCATGAATTCGCCGTGCGGCGTGTGCACGGGTTTGGAGGCGACGCGCTCCACCAGCGTTTCGGAGGCGGCGCGGTAGTGAATCAGGTCGGCAATCGTGCCGATCTTGAAGCCATGTTTGGCGGCGAATTCCAGCAAATCCGGCAGGCGCGCCATCGAGCCGTCTTCCTTCAGCACTTCGCAAATGACAGAAGCGGGTTCCAGCCCCGCCAGCGCCGCCAGATCGCAACCGGCTTCGGTATGTCCGGCACGTACCAGCACCCCGCCTGCCCGTGCCGTGATCGGGAAAATATGGCCGGGCTGGACAATGTCTTCCGGGCGGGCGTGTTTGGCGACGGCGGCTTCCACCGTGCGGGCGCGGTCAAAGGCGGAAATGCCGGTGGTGACGCCCTCGGCGGCCTCAATGGAAACGGTAAACGCCGTGCCGTAGGGCGTTTTGTTCTCGACGGCCATTTGCGTAAGACCGAGTTGTCGGGCGCGCGCCTCGGTAATGGTCAGGCAAACGAGGCCACGACAATGCGTGACCATGAAATTGATGAGTTCCGGGGTGACGTGTTCGGCGGCGACAATCAGGTCGCCCTCGTTTTCGCGGTCTTCCTCGTCCACCAGAATCACCGGACGACCGGCGCGAAATTCAGCGATGATGTCTTCGGTGGGGGAAATGGCGGAGGGGGCTGCGTTTGGGGACGTCAGGGGGATGACGGCATTCATGGTTTTTACTCCTTCAATTCTGACAAACACGGGAACGGTCAAGCGACTTCCACCTCTTCCTTTTCCCACGCCAACATGCGTTCGGTATAGCGGGCGATCAGGTCGATTTCCAGATTCACCCGGCTGCCGGGTTTAAGCTGACCCAAAGTGGTGACGTCCAGCGTGTGCGGAATCAGGTTGATGGTAAAAATGTCACCCGTGACGGTGTTGGTGGTCAGGCTGCATCCATCCACCGTCACGGAACCCTTGCGGGCGATGTATTTTGAAATCGCGTGCGGGGCGCGAATTTTCAGCAGGCGGTTGTCGCCCACCGGGTCAAAACACAGCACCTCGCCGACGCCATCGACATGCCCGGAGACCAGATGCCCGCCCAGCCGGTCATTCAGACAGAGCGCCTTTTCCAGATTCACCGCGCCGGGCGC
>JAITNI010000054.1 GCA_031290535.1 Zoogloeaceae bacterium | reverse complement strand
TTCCGTCTGGACGCCTGGGCGGACTGGTATGGCGACAAGCAACGCGCCCGTTGCGTGAATTCCGGCAAATACGATGGCCTCGCCTACGAGGCGGCAGTGGAGGCCATCGCCGCCGACCTCGCCGCGCTCGGTCTGGGCGAGAAAAAAACGCAGTTCCGCCTGCGCGACTGGGGCATTTCCCGCCAGCGCTACTGGGGCTGCCCGATTCCCATTATTCATTGCGAGACCTGCGGCGACGTACCCGTGCCGGACGACCAGTTGCCCGTTGTGTTGCCGGAAAACGTGGAAATCACCGGCTCCGGGTCGCCGCTCGCCAAAATGCCTTCGTTTTATGAGGCCGTCTGCCCCCAATGCGGCCAGCCCGCCCGACGCGAAACGGATACGATGGATACCTTCGTCGAATCCTCCTGGTACTTTTTGCGCTACGCCTGCCCGGACAATGACCAGGCCATGCTGGATGAACGGGTGCGCTACTGGTGCCAAGGCGGCATCGACCAATATATCGGTGGCATCGAACATGCCATTTTGCATCTCCTCTACGCCCGCTTTTTCACCCGGCTGATTCGGGATGTTGGCCTCTTTCCCGCCGACGCCCGGCTCGACGAACCCTTCAAGAATCTGCTCACGCAAGGCATGGTGGTGGCGCAGACGTTCCATCGCAAGGATGCCAGCGGCAAGACGGAATGGTTCAGTCTGGCGGAGGTCGACGTGCAAACCGATGAACGCACCCGTCCCATCGGCGCGACCCTGAAGGCCGATGGTCAGCCGGTAGTGCTCAGCATCGAAAAAATGTCCAAGTCGAGGAACAACGGCATTGACCCGCAAACCCTGATCGACCAGTACGGCGCGGATACCGTGCGCCTCTTTATGATGTTCGCCGCGCCGCCCGAACAGTCGCTGGAATGGTCGGACGCAGGCGTAGAAGGCGCGTCCCGCTTCCTGCGCCGCCTGTGGAAAACCGTGTTCGAGCATGTGCAGGCGGGGCTGCCTGCCGCGTCAAAAAATGCGGATTGGGTGGCAAGCCTGACCGCGCCGCAAAAGGATTTGCGCCGCAAACTGCACCAGACCATCGCCAAGGCGCATGACGATTACGGTCGCCGCCAGCAATTCAACACCGCCGTCGCCGCCGTGATGGAACTGCTCAACGCTTATGACAAAGCGGATTTAACGGCCACTTCCACCTTCCCCGCTGGTCGGGCGTTGGCGCAGGAAATCCTGAGCGCCGCCGTCCTCCTGCTCTTCCCCATCGCCCCGCACCTCGGCCAAACCCTCTACGCCGAACTCGTCCCCGGCGCGGACGCCGCAAAAACCCCCTTCCCCGAAGTCGACCCCGCCGCGCTGGTACAAGACGAAATCGAACTGATGCTCCAGATCAGCGGCAAACTGCGCGGCAGCTTGAAAATCCCCGCCACCGCTGATAACGCGACCATCGAAGCGGCTGCGCTGGCAACCGAGGCCGCGCAGAAATTCAGGGAAGGGAAACCCGCGAAAAAGGTCATCGTGGTGCCGGGGAGGCTGGTGAATATTGTGGTGTGAGGGAGGTTAAGGAAAAGGGCGAATCGCTGCAAAGCTGCCGCCCTTCCCCTTTCTTGCGCCAGTCATTGAAAAGGAATAGACCTGCACATGGCAGAAAAAAATACCGCCAACATTGGCTTTGAAAAACAGATATGGGATGCGGCCTGCATTCTGCGCGGCAATATTGACGCTGCCGAGTACAAGCAGGTTGTGCTCGGGCTGATTTTTCTCAAATACATCTCTGATAAATTCGAGGAACGCTATCAGGCATTGCTGGTCGAGGGGGGCGGGTTTGAGGAGGACATCGACGAATATACTGCCGAACGGATTTTCTTCGTCCCGACCAGTGCGAGGTGGAACGCCATTGCGCGGGCGGCGCACGCGCCAGAGATCGGCGCGGTCATTGACGATGCCATGCGCGCCATCGAAAAGGAAAACCGGCGCTTGAAGGACATTTTGCCGAAAAACTTCGCCCGTCCCGACCTGGACAAACGGCGGCTTGGCGATGTGGTCGATCTGTTTACCAACATAAAAATGGTGGAACACGGCGACAGCAAGGATATTCTCGGTCGCGCCTATGAATACTGTCTCTCCAAGTTTGCCGAACTGGAGGGCAAACTGGCGGGCGAATTCTATACCCCCTCCTGCATCGTGCGGACGTTGGTGGAGGTGCTGAAGCCTTACAACGGCTATGTGTATGACCCTTGCTGTGGTTCTGGCGGAATGTTTGTGCAGTCGGTGAAATTCCTTGAGAATCATCATGGCAATATCAACAATATTTCCGTGTATGGGCAGGATTCCAATCCGACCACCTGGAAAATGGCGGTGATGAACCTTGCCATTCGGGGGATTGAGGCCGATCTGGGCAAATTCAATGCCGATACTTTTTATGAGGATTGCCACACCATCCTCAAGGCGGATTTCATTATGGCAAATCCGCCTTTCAATCTTTCCGACTGGGGCGCGGACAGGCTCGCTCACGATGTGCGCTGGAAATACGGCCTGCCGCCCGCCGGAAACGCCAACTTCGCATGGCTTCAGCATATGATTCACCACCTGTCGGCCAGAGGAAAAATCGGCATGGTGTTGGCGAATGGTTCCCTTTCGTCGCAAAGCGGCGGCGAAGGCGAGATTCGGCGGCGCATTGTGGAGGATGATCTGGTGGAAGGCATTATCGCCATGCCGCCGCAATTGTTTTACACCACGCAGATTCCGGTATCGCTGTGGTTTCTCAACAAGAACAAAGCGCAAAAAGGCCGGACGCTGTTCATTGACGCCCGCAAAATGGGCACGATGGTTTCCCGCAAACTGCGCGAAATGGCCGATGCAGACATCGCCAGAATCGCCGATACTTTCGCCGCTTTTGAGGCGGGCACGCTGGAAGATGCAAAAGGTTTCTGCGCCGCCGTTACGACCGAAGAAATATCCAAACAGGG
>JAITNI010000001.1 GCA_031290535.1 Zoogloeaceae bacterium | reverse complement strand
CTGGCGTTCGGCGGCGCTCAAGGGGACGGCGGTCTGCAATTTCTGGTTGCGCTGTTTCAGGTAACGGATAAAGAGCGCCGCGCCAATCAGCAAAAACAGCAGGGGGCCAGTCCAGAGCGGGAGGTTTTTGGGGATGAAGCGCGGGCGGTACAGCACAAAGTCGCCATAGCGATTCACCATGAAGTTGATAATTTCGTCATCGGATTGCCCGGCCTGAATCTGGGTACGGATTTCCCGGCGCAGGTCTTGCGCCAGATCGGCGTTGGAGGCGGCGATGGTCTCGTTCTGGCACACGAGACAGCGGAGTTCGGAAGAAATGGCGATCAGGCGTTTTTCCGCCACCGGGTCATCGGCCAGCGGTTTGGCCTCTTCCGTGGCAAAAAGGAGGGGGCTGGCCGCCAGCAGGGCGAGCGCCGCGAAAAGGCGCACAAGGGAGAAGGATTTCATGATGTCGGCTTTCAGGGGGCGGCGTTCAGTTCATTCAGTTTATTGACCAGCGGCAGGATTTTTTCTTGCAAAACTTCCTCCGTGAGCGGGCCGATCTGTTTGAAACGGATGATGCCCGCCTTGTCGATGACAAAAGTTTCCGGCACGCCATACACGCCGTAGTCGATGCCGACCCGCCCATCCACATCCAGCACGGAGAGGGTGTAGGGGTTGCCGTGCGCGGTCAACCAGCCTGCGGCGCGCTGGCGGGTGAGCGCGGTTTCTTCTTCCAGCGGCATTTTGCTGATGTCCAGATCGCCGTCGCCCCGCGCTTCCTTGTAATTCAGGCCAATCAGGGGTACGAGGTTCTGGCGGGCGAGCGCCACCAGTTGCGGATGCTCGGCACGGCAGGCCACGCACCAGCTTGCCCAGACATTCAACAGCCAGACCTTGCCCTGCATGTCGGCAGGGCCAAAGGTCTCGCCCGCCGCGCCTTCCAGCCGGGCCAGCCGGAATTCCGGCGCGGCCTTGCCGATGAAGGGCGAGGGGATTTCACGCGGGTCGCGGGTCAGCCCCACAGCCAGGAGCGCCACCAGCGCGGCAAAGGCGACGAGGATCCAGACATATTTATTGTTCAGGAAACTCTGAACAACCCCCCACCGTTCGGGCTGAGGCAGTCGTTGCCCTTGTTTTTGCAGGGAATGCCCTTCGACAAGCTCAGGGCGAACGGGATCATTCAGAGTTTCTTTCATGGCGAAGTTTTCACAGTCAGGGGGTCAGGCGTTGAACGGCGGCGACTCTGGCGATAGCGGCGGTCACAGACGGCCAGCAGGCCGCCGAAGGCCATCAAAAAGCAGCCGCCCCAAATCCAGTCGACCAGCGGCTTGCTGTACACCCGCACCGCCCATTCACCTTCCGGGCGGGCGCGGTCGAGGGGTTCGCCGAGCGAGACGTACAGATCGCCAAAAAATCCCGTGTCGATGGCGGCCTCGGTCATCGGCATGGCGGAACTGCGGTAAAAGCGTTTTTCCGGGCGCAGACGCCGGATCAGGCGATTGTTTTTCCACAGCTCCACTTCGCCCTGCAAGGCTTCGTAATTTGGGCCTTTGACGGGCAGGACGCCCATGAAGCGAAATTCGTAGCCGGAGAGCGTCACGATCTCGCCGGGAGCCATCCTGACGTCCTTTTCTTCCTCATAACCGCCGACAATGGCAACGCCCGCCACAAACACGGCGACGCCGATGTGCGCCAGATGCATTCCCCAGAAATGCAGCGGTTGCCGCAGGACGGCGGTAAGGAGGTTGCTGCTGCCGCGCGTCGTCCAGACTTGCCGGGAAAAATGCAGCACGGCGGCGATCAAAATCCACGCGGCGAGAAAAATGCCCAGATTGACCAGCGGCCAGGCGTCGCCATAGATCAGCATCGGCAGCAGGACGGCAATCGCCAGTGCCGCCACCAGCGCCCATTTGAGACGCAAAACGATCTCCTGCGCCGAGGCCGCCTTCCAGCGCAAAAAGGGGCCGATGCCCATCAAAAACAGGAGCGGCGCCATGATCGGCACAAAGACCGCGTTGAAGTAGGGCGGGCCAACGGAGAGCTTGCCGAGGTTGAGCGCGTCGATCAGCAGCGGGTACAACGTGCCGAGCAGCACGGTCGCCGTCGCCACCACCAGAATCACGTTGTTGGAGAGCAGCAGGGATTCGCGTGAAAAAAGGCCGAAGCGCCCGCCCAACCCCACTTTGGGGGCGCGCCAGACAAAGAGCACCAGCGACAGCCCCACCACGGTCGCCAAAAAGGCGAGGATAAAAATCCCCCGCGCCGGGTCGGCGGCAAAGGCATGGACGGAAGTCAGCACCCCGGAGCGCACCAGAAAAGTGCCCAGAAGCGAGAGCGAGAAGGCGGAAATGGCGAGCAGCACGGTCCAGTTCTTGAAGCTGCCGCGCTTTTCCGTGACCGCCAGCGAGTGAATCAGGGCGGTTCCCGCCAGCCAGGGCATGAAGGAGGCGTTTTCCACCGGGTCCCAGAACCACCAGCCGCCCCAGCCCAGTTCGTAATAGGCCCACCAGGAGCCCAGCGCGATACCCAGCGTCAGGAAGCCCCAGGCCATCGTTGTCCAGGGGCGCGACCAGCGCGCCCAGGCGGCGTCCAGTTGTCCGGCCAGAAGCGCGGCGACGGCAAAGGCATAGGCGACGGAAAAACCGACATAGCCCATGTAGAGCAGCGGCGGATGAAGAATCAGGCCGGGGTCTTGCAGGAGCGGGTTCAGATCGCGCCCTTCCGCCACGCCGGGCAACAGGCGGGTGAAGGGGTTGGAGGTGAGCAGGATGAACAGCAAAAACCCGAACGCGACGAGGCACAGCGTCCCCAGCACGCGGGCGAGCATGGGCGCGGCCAGTGGGCGGGAAAAGACGCTCACCAGCGCCGCCCACCAGACGAGCATCAGCATCCAGAGGAGCAGCGACCCCTCATGTCCGCCCCAGACGCCCGCGATGCGATAGGCAAGCGGCAACAGGGAATTGGAATGCTGCGCGACATACAGCACCGAAAAATCATTGGCGACAAAGGCTTGCGTCAGACAAAGGTAGGCCAGCGTGACCAGAAACGCCAACAGGCGTGTGCCGGGTTTGGCAAGCGCCATCCAGCGGGCGTGATTTTTTTGCGCGCCGACGAGCGCCAACACGCCCACCAGCACGGCGACGGGGAGCGCAAGCAGCAGGGCGAAATGGCCGAATTCGGGGATCATGGGATTTTTTACTTATTGTGGGAGTTGTTGGGGGGGCAGCGTTTGGGCATTGGCGTCGCCAGCGCCTTCCTGATGCGCTTTTTCAAGCGCGGCGGCGACTTCCGGCGGCATGTAGTTTTCGTCGTGCTTGGCGAGCACTTCGCTGGCGATGAAAAGGCCCTGATCGTCCAGCTTGCCCTGCGCCACCACGCCCCGGCCTTCAGAAAACAGGTCGGGCAAAATGCCTTTGTACTGGATGGTGACGCGCTCCTGCATGTCCGTCACCACAAAGCGGACGCTGACGCCATCCGGCTGGCGGACGAGCGAACCGGCTTCGACCAGCCCGCCAATGCGAAACGCCCGGTCACGCGGCGCTTTGCCAGCCAGCACTTCCGCCGGGGCGTAAAAGAGGGAAAGATTGTCCTTCAGGGCGTGGAGGACGAAGGCGGCCATCAGCCCCAGGGCGACCAGTCCGCCCGCAATCAGCAACAGGCGTTCGTGACGCGCTTTCATGGCGCTTCTCCTGGGGACGGGGTTGTTTCTTCCGGTGTTTTTTCCAGCCTCTCGGCGCGCCACTGACGGGCCAGACGGGCCAGCGTGACGCGGCGCTGGCGCGCCACCAGCAGCGGCTCCAGCACCATGCCCAGAGCGGCGATGCCAAACGATCCCCAGACATAGAGGCCATAGCCGCCCATATGGAGAAAATCGGAAAAACTGTTCCAGTGCATAGCAGGGCTTCCGTGGGTTATCGGGAATTTTGGGCAGGGAGGGCGGCGAGCAGGGCGCGTACCCAGTCCGTATGGCGTTCGCGCACCAGAATGATCGTCCGCACCCGCGCCAGCGTCAGGGCGATGCTGTACATCCACATCGCCACGGTACACAGCAGCATCCCCCACAACATGATGGCGGCCATGCTGGAGCCTTTGCCCACTGAAAGGGACGCGGGCTGATGCAGGGTGTTCCACCATTGTACCGAGAAATAGATGATGGGGACGTTGACCACGCCCACCAGCAGGAGTACCGCCCCCGCCCGGTCGGCGCGGCGCGGGTCGTCAATGGCGCGGGTGAGCGCGATGAAGCCGATGTAGAGAAACAGCAGAATCAGGGAAGAGGTCAGGCGGGCATCCCAAATCCACCAGGCGCCCCAGGTGGGCCGCCCCCACAACGCGCCCGTCCACAGCGACAAAAAAGCAAACATCGTGCCGGTGGGCGCCAGCGCCTCGGTCATCATGCCGGACAGGCGCGTTTTGAACGCCAACCCCATGCCGCCCCAAAACGCCATCACCAGATAAATGAACATCGACATCCACGCCGCGCCGACGTGAATGAAAATGATGCGATACGCCTCGCCCTGCTGGAAATCCGTCGGCGCGACGACCAGCCCAATCCACAGCCCGACGCCGCCAAAGAGGGCGGCAAGCGCCGCAAACCAGGGAATCAGCCTGCCCGCCAGCGGGTAAAACGTAGACGGCGCGGAAAATTTGAACCAGTTCATTCCTTTACTCCAAAGCAATCTTGAGGGCGAGTGCCGCTGCCCACGGAGCAAAAACCACACCGCCCACGGTCAACGCCGCCAACAGCGACAGGTGCGCGCCTGCGCCCAGACCGCTGACGGTGGCCTCCACCGCCCCCGCGCCAAAAATCAGCACTGGAATATACAGGGGCAGCACCAAAAGGGAAAGCAGCACGCCGCCGCCGCGCAGCCCCAACGTCAGCCCCGCGCCAATCGCGCCAATGCCGGAAAGGGCGGGCGTACCGAGCAAAATGGAAAAAGTGAGCACCCACAGCGCGTCGGCGGAAAGATCGAATTGTAGCCCCAACACCGGCGCGAGCAAGGCCAGCGGCAGCCCCGCGCACAACCAGTGCGCGATAACCTTGCCCAACACCATCAGGCCGAGCGGGTGAGGCGAGAGCGCCAACTGTTCCAGCGTGCCGTCGCGGAAATCATCGGCAAACAGGCGCGGCAGGGAAAGGAGCGTCGCCAGCAATGCCCCCACCCAGAGCACGCCGGGAGCCAACTGGCGCAACAAGGCCGTTTCCGGCCCGACGCCGAGCGGAAAGAGGCTGGCGACAATGACAAAGAAAAACAGCACCGCGACCAGATCCGCCGGACGCCGCAAGGCCAGCCGCAGATCGCGGGCAATGATGGCGGCAATCAGTCGCAGCACGGTGTTTGATCTCCCGAAACTGGAATCCCCCCGTTCGCCCTGAAGCTCTGTCGAAGGGCGGTCCCCGTAAAAACAAGGGCTTTGATGACGGGCTTCAACCCGAACGGGGGAAACTTGTGCAGCGTTTCCCCAGACGAAACACCCCGGCGCAGGAACACGGCACGGCACGCCCTGAAACTCCGCGCCAAACCGAGCGGTCGCTTCCCCCCTGACAAGGGGGGATGGAGGGGGGTTTGCAGCGTATCAGTTTGCGCCTGCCGCAAATCCTTGACAGAAGAAACGGGAGGGCGGGCAAGCGTAACGTCACCCGCCGGTTCAGGGCGGAACGGCGCGAAGCCGCGCAAATTTTCTCCCGCCGTCCTGAAAAATGTTCGCATTCTGTCTCGTTGCATGTTTTTTTACGCCGCCCCCAACCGTAATTCGCGCACCGGCACACCGGGAATAGTCACCGGCTGATGCGTGGTCATCGCCGCCAGTCCGCCGCGTTGCAGGTGGGCGGCAATGAGGTTTGCCAGCCAGTCGACGGCGTGCGTATCCAGTGCCACGAAGGGTTCGTCGAGCACCCAGAGGGGGCGACGTTCGCGCACCAGACGGGCGAGCGCCACGCGGCGTTTTTGCCCTTGCGACAGCGACCGGCAGGGCAAATCCTCCCGTCCGGCCAGCCCCACCTGTGTGAGCGCGTTAAGCGCCTCGGTTTCCGACCCGGCCTCGTCGGCCAGACGTGCGGCGGCGCGCAGGTTTTCCAGCGGCGTCAGTTCTTCCTTGATGGCGTTGGCGTGCCCCAGATAGCACAGTTCGGCGCGAAAATCGCCCGCCAGAGCGCGGATGTTTTCCCCCTTCCAGCGAATTTCCCCCGCTTCCGGCGGCGTGAGGCCGCAGAGCATCCGCAACAGGCTGGTCTTGCCAACGCCGTTCTTGCCCTGCAAAAACAGAAGTTCCCCCGCCGCCAGACAAAACCCGACCCCCGAAAACAGGCGTCGTTCGCCGCGCAGGCATTCCAGATTGTCGGCTTCCAGCATGAAAAACGGGCCACGCAGATGAGAGAGGCCAGAGTGTACCATCAGCGCCCGACAATCCGGGGCCAGAATCGCGTTTCGCCGTCCGGCAAGCTGTTGTGAGGCGAGGCCGCCTAAAATTTAGGCAAACCAACAAAACTCCTTTCGCGCCGGACACTTGGCGCACTTATCCAAGGCTTATCCACAAGCCTGTCCACGTTCAGCGGGGATAAGCGGTTTGGCATGGCGTTCACCCCTCAACCCCCGCCGGGGCGATAAACAACGCCCATAAAAAACCGCCCCGAAAGGCGGTCTTTTATGGGCGGGCGCGAAAAACTCAACGGGCGGCGCGACGGCGGCGGGCGATGACGCCCAGCAGCCCCAGACCGGCCAGCAGCAGGGCATAGGTTTCCGGTTCAGGAACGGCAGGTGTGCCGAACACCAACTGGCCGGCAACCAGTTTGTTGTAGCCCGCGTCGCGGGCATAAACTGTGAGACCGATGCCATAATTGGCAAAGGAATCGCCGATATGCCAGCCATTCCCATAAGCATTGCCAATGCCAGTAACGAGCGTACCCAGAGAGACATGGCCCGCGCCAAAATCAAGCCAGGAGGCGTCCCAGTTCAGGCGGTTGAGATCGGCTTCCAGGGAAGCGCCGTTATTTGTAAACAGGCTGAACGCATATGAATAACGCCCCGCAC
>JAITNI010000350.1 GCA_031290535.1 Zoogloeaceae bacterium | reverse complement strand
TATTACCCGGCGCTGGAATTTTGCACCGACAACGGCGCAATGATCGCCTTCGCGGGCGCAATGCGCCTGCAAGCCGGAACCGCAGCGCGTCCCCCCGGCTCCTTCGCCGTGCGCCCCCGCTGGCCGTTGAGTGAATTGATCGGGGCATAATTTCATTTCGCAATTTCGCAGCAAGAAATGAGGGAAGCTCTGAACAACGCCCCACCGTTCGGGCTGAAGCCATCCGCGCATGGTGAAGCGCTGCCGAACCATCGCAGCCCTTGTTTTTGCAGAAAATGCCCTTCGAGAGGGCTTCAGAGCGAACGGGCGTGTATTTATTTTTGAGAACCGCTATACGCTCAAAAAAGGGATCCGGCCAAAAACATTCACGCGATTGACATCCCTCCCCCCCTGCGCCGAAACACCCACGTTTCGCCTGCGCTGGCCGCCGGGACGTAGGCGTAGCCTTCGGCATCAAAATTCTTGAGCGCTTCCGGGGCATCCACGCGGTTTTGGAGGGCGTAGCGCGCCATGAGGCCACGGGCGCGTTTGGCATAAAAACTGATGATTTTGTACTGGCCGTTTTTCCAGTCCTCAAACACCGGCTGAATGACGGGAAAGCCAAGTTCGCGGGCGCGAACAACCTTGAAATATTCCACGGACGCCAGATTGATGAGGACAGACTGACCGGAAGCCTCTGTCGCTACTTGCACGGCGTCGCGCAAAATGCTTCCCCACCAGGCGTAGAGGTCTTTTCCACGCGGGGTGTTGAGCCGGGCGCCCATTTCCAGACGATACGCCTGAATCAAATCCAGCGGACGCAGCAGTCCATAAAGACCGGAAAGAATACCCAGATGCGCTTCTCCCCAGTCCAGATCGGCGGCGGTCAGGCTGTGCGCGTCCAGCCCCTCATACACATCGCCCGCGAAGGCGAATACCGCCGGACGGGCATTTTCCGGCGTGAAGGGCGGCGACCATTCAGCGTAACGGGCCACGTTGAGCGCCGCCAGCGCGTCGCTGACGCCCATCAGGCTGGCGACTTCCGCCAGAGAGAGGGTACGCAAATGCGCGATCAGGGCGGCGGATTCGGCCAGCCACGCCGGTTCTGTTGGGCGCGTTGCGGGGCAGGGGCTTTTGAAATCCAGGGTTTTGGCAGGAGAGAGCAGAAGATACATGGCAAACACGGCAGTCAGGAAATCAGGAAGGGCGATTTTACCGCTTTCCCACACCCAATCCGCGCCGGTGATTTTTCTGATTCCTGACCCTGTTTCGGCGATAATGCGCCTTCTTTCTTCCCAAGTGACGCGCATGGAACTGCAATTGAACCTCCCGGCGGAGGCGGGGGGAAATCCCCAGATTCTGCTGTTGCATCTGGTTGACCAGATTCGTCCAAAACACCCGGAAGACCTGGATGACGCAACCGACCGCCTCGTTTCCCTGATCGCCTGTTTCGAGGCCGATGCCCGCCTGCGTCAGCAGACGCGCGACGCCCTGCGCGAGTTGTTTTCGACCCGCAAGGCGGCAGCCCTGTATCGCAACCTGGGCATTTTGCCCATCAGCGGCGTGTTTTCGGAAACCTGGCGGCGCGTGACCCTCTCCCTGTTGCCCGAAGTACAGAATTCCGAAGAAGACCTGGGCGACATGCTGCTCTGGCTCTTCCGCGACAAAACCGATGAAATCTGGGTCACGGGCGTTGAGGACAACATCTGGATTGCGCTGCTGGAAAGCCTGCATTTTGAGGAAAAGGAGGGCGCGACCCCGGCGGCGCTCCCCTGCGGGTTGCCCGCCATGCTGAACAATCTCTGGTTTTTGTCCTACCGCATGACGGTGATCGGCTTTGACCCGGAATTGCTGCGTCTGGACGAAACCCTCTCGCGCATCGAATCGCCCTTTCTGGCCCAGAACCTTGAGACGCGCACCTTCCGGGACAGTTGTCTGTCGCGCTGGGATGACCCGGACGCCGTGGCCGAAGACGAAAAACAGTTGCTGGTGCTGTTCGACCAGTGCCGCGAAGCCGTGGAACGCATCCATCGCCGTTCCGCCCAGGCGGGTACCAGCCTGCAACTGACCTACAAGCTGCAATGCCTGCGTGACCACATCCGGCGCGGCGAGCAACTGGCGATCATCGCCGGTGAATTGCAGCGCGACCGCAGCGGACGCGCCGCCTGGCCCGCCATGACGACGCTCTTCAAAACCCTGGTCTTTGCCGCCTGCCGCCGCAACGACCTGCGCGATTTCTGGCGGCAGAATCTGGAAATGACCGCCCGCCGCATCACCGAATACGCGGGCAAGGCGGGCGAACACTACATCACCGAGACGCGCCAGGAATACGTAGGCATGGCAAAGGCCGCGCTGGGCGCGGGCGGCTGCATCGCGCTGATGGCCATCCTGAAGCTCCTGTTTCACAATTTCAATCTCGCGCCCCTGAACGAGATGCTGGTCTACGCGCTCAATTACGGGCTGGGCTTCATGTTCATCTACATGCTCGGATTTACCGTGGCAACCAAGCAGCCCGCCATGACGGCCAATGCGCTCGCCGCTTCCATCGGCGAAGCAAAGGGCAAGGTGCGCGATCTGGACAATCTGATTTCCCTGATCGCCCGCACCATTCGCAGCCAGGTGGTCGCCATTCTCGGCAATGTGGCGATGGCGATTCCCATTTCCATCTCCATCAGCACCGTATTTTTTCTGCTCACCGCCCAACCGGCGATTTCCACGGCGGACGCGGACAAGCTGCTGGCCGGACATCACCCCTTTGCCAGCGGCGCGTTGTTTTACGCGGGCGTGGCGGGCGTCTGCCTCTTTTTGTCGGGGCTGATTGCCGGGTATTTTGATAATTTCGCCACCTATAACCGCATTCCGCAACGCATCCGGCAAGTGCCCTGGGCGCGGCGCTTTTTTGGGGATGCCCGTCTGGGGCGCTTTGCCGATTACGTGGAATGCCATCTGGGCGCGCTGGCCAGCAATTTTCTGTTCGGCATTCTGCTCGGTTGCGCCTGGGGCATGGGCATGTTGTTCGGCCTGCCGCTGGACATTCGCCATGTGGCCTTTTCTTCCGCCTATCTGGGCTATGTCGCCGCCGCCTACCAGTTCGCGCCGCCGCTGACGCCCTTTGTCTGGGCCTGCGTCGGCGTGCTCGGCATTGGTCTCGTCAATCTCGGCGTCAGTTTTCTGCTCGCCCTAATTGTCGCCCTGCGCGCCCGCAATGTAACCTTCTCGCAAGGCGGACAACTGGTACGCGGCCTGCTGCGCCGCCTGTTCACCCGCCCGCGCGACTTCTTCCTGCCGCCCAAAAAACAGCCGGATAAAGAACCGGTGGCCTTGGTACAATAGGCGTTTCGATACCGCAGATAAAAACACCCATGAAACGTTCCCGTTTCGGCGCTCGTGACCGCCTTCCCCGTGATGCCGCAGAACTTCAGCGCCTGTCCATCGGCCTTTCCGAATCCGGGGGGCGGCTGGAAGACCTGTTCTGGGAAACCCGCCTTGCCGACCTCGTGCTCGGTCTTTTGAAGTCCGGCGCGGAAGACGACCTGACCACGGCGATGGATCGCCTCTTTGAGTCGCACCCGCAGGCGCATGACGAACTTATCAGCATGGTCGAGTCGTTCGCCGAAGCGCAGACGCTGGAAATTGAGGGACATCTCTATGACGTTCAGCTTTTCGCCGCCCCCATTCTGGCCTGGTCGCGCTATGGCATTCCCGCCTGCCCCCTGGGCAGCGCCAATCTGAATGTCCTGAAAGTGCAATTGGGCGCGCATGTGTTTAGCGCGGAAGCGCGGCTCTCGCTGGTGGATTACCTGTTCAGCCCTGACCAGTTGCCGCGCAGCTTTTGCGACGTCTGGCAACTGACCAAGAATCTGGGCGAACAGGCCTTGACGGGCGACAACCTGCGTCTGGATACGCAGGGGTTGCCGGAAACCAACCGTTTTCTTTCCGATGTGCGCTACCTGATCGGCGTGTCCGTCGTGCCGCATGGCGCGGCGATTTTTCGCTGGAACGAGCCGGACGGCAGCCGCGAGAACGCGCACGCCGCCTGGATCAAGCAGGGCAGTCCCAGTCTGGCGTCGCTCTTTACCGGCTGCGCCTACCACCCCCTGCTGGCGGATGCCTACCATAGCGCCTGCCGGCAGGGCGACCTGAATTCGCGCCCCTATGCCCTCAAGGCATCTGTCGCCTTTTTGCAGACCACGCTGGGCTTGCTGCCGGAAGAAATGCGCGCCGTGATCGTTCCCTGCCACGAGCAACGGCTGGAAGAATACCGGGTGGGGCTGGCCCCGCGCGATCAGGACAACGCCGCTTATCAGGGCGTGGTCTGGGCCTTGCTCGGCGCGGAGGATGAACATACCGACATCGTCGCCCAAATCGACGCCACCCTGCGCGAATGCGGGTTGAAGGACATTCTGAACCTCGATCACATCATGCCGATGGAGTTCTGCGACGACTGCGGCGCGCCCCTCTTTCCCACGGCGGAAGGCGAACTGGTGCACGCGGACATGCCCGAACAGTCCGACGCCATGCCGCAAACATTGCATTGAGGAAGCACTGAACCCTTCCCAACCGTTTGGACTGAGCCGGGTCGCTGCCCTTTTTCTACGGGGAAGCCCAACGACCAGGCTCAGGGCGAACGGTGTTCCCCGGTAATGGATTGACCCGCACTATTGAATTATCCGGGATGCGACACATAACGTCGATCAATTTCTTCATAAGAAACAACAGTCCCCCATCCACGATGATCCCAGCCGACAGCAAGATCAAGGAGCGCTCTGGCAAGTTTT
>JAITNI010000261.1 GCA_031290535.1 Zoogloeaceae bacterium | reverse complement strand
ACCTGCGCCCGGGTGCGACAGCTTGCCGCCTGCTTCGGGGTCGATCTGGGCAATGCGCCGGACAGGCGAGAGGCCGTTTTTCGTCTGCAAACCGACCCCTATTCAGGGGAGACTGGTCTGATTGGCGAATGGAAGGGCAAGGCGCGTTACGGCATCATCACCTGCTTTGCCAGAGATCGCGTGTTTGCGGAATACCAACTCCTCATCCCGCACCCGCAGCGCCCCCGGCAATTCATCGAAGCCCTGCAAGTCTGGGGCAGCTACGGGGAACTCAAAAGCGACGCGGTATTTCTGGAGATGCCCGAATGAATCCCCGCCTGTTGCTGCTGCACAAGCAAAAAACCAGCGGACGCCTGCGTTACCTGAGCCTGCCAACGGGAATGCTGTTGTCTTCGCCGTTGCCGGAAGACGCCCGTCTCTTCTCCACGGAGACCGCGCCCCCGGCGCACGTGTTGCCCGCCGGGTTCCTCCCGGAAGCGGAAGCCTTTCTCGCCCTGCCGCCTGGCAGTATCGAGGGCGCGCCGGAATGCTCCATTTGGGCGTCCAGCAGCGCGGGCGATGTGCCCATCCTGCTGGGCGCATTCACCACCACCGACCCGCCCTTTGCCGCTGCTGAAAACCGGGGCGGGCGCTTTATCACCCTCACCGAAGCCAGAGGAATGCCGCAGATCGAACTGGAAATCATGCGCCGCGCCTATGAGCATGTGCTGGGGTGATGTTTTTTTGTCGTAAAACCCTGTCGCAAAACCGACAGGGATGGTTTGTCCCACAACCTCACGAAGGAGAAAAAAATGCCCAAACCCAAAAAACACGTTCTGGTCTGCATTCAGGCGCGTCCCCCCGGCCATCCCCGCAGCTCCTGTCAGGAAAAAGGCGGCGGCGCGGTGTATCAGGCGTTTTCCGATGAATTCCAGAAACGCGACCTCTGGGCGTCCGGCTATCTGCTCACCAACACCGGCTGCATGGGGCCGTGTGATCTGGGGCCGACAGTCGTCGTGTACCCGGAAGGGCTGATGTATGTCGGCGTCAAACCCGAAGACGTGCCGATCATCATTGATGAACATCTGATGTTCGATCAACCTGTGACCCGTTTGCTGGCCCCTGCGGCAGTTTGGTGATAAGCCGCGCACGAACGGTTATCCCCGCTCGCGGAAAAGGGGATTGCACAAGCGGCGCTTGAAAGTAATGCAATCTTTCATTATGATGAAACTTCATTGATGGAGGGAGGTGCTACGATGAGGACGCTGGCAGTCACGACACGAGGGCAGGTGACATTTCGGAAAGATGTTTTACAACATCTGGGCATCCAGCCCGGTGAGCGGATTGAACTGAATTTGCTGCCCAATGGCCGCGCCGAGTTGAAAGCGGCGCGGCCTGCCGCAAGCATTGATGGCTTTCTTGGTCTGCTGGCGGGAAAAACCCGCAAGGTCGCCACCCTCGAAGAAATAAACGCCGCCGCCGCCGCAGGCTGGGCGGGGGAAAAAGACCATGACGCATAGTCTCTCGGTCGATACGAACGTGCTGGTGCGCGGCGTGGTGCGTGACGATCTGGCGCAGGCGAAAATCGTAGACAAAACACTCAGGGAAGCGTCTTTGATCGCCGTATCGCTGCCCTGTTTGTGTGAGTTTGTCTGGGTATTACGCAAGGTCTACGGGTTTGACAACGTTTCGATTGCGACGGCTATTCGGGCATTGGTCGCCACAGAGAAGGTTGTGACCAACCGGCCTGCCATTGAAACGGGGCTCACGCTTCTTGACGCCGGGGGAGATTTTGCAGACGGCATCATCGCCCATGAAGGTACCTGGCTGGGCGCAAAAACCTTCGTGTCTTTCGATAAAAAAGCGGTCTCGCTGCTCACCAAACAGGGGCAGAACGTTCGTCTCCTCTGATGCTCTTCACCTCGGCATTTCCTGCGCCAGACTGTAAAAACTGCGCGCCTGGGCGCAATCTTCTTCGGTGCGGATTTCTCGCCAGATCAGCCAGCGTTCGTCGCGCAGACGCCAGGCAGCGAGGGATTCTCCGTAGGCGAGCACGGTATAGAATTCCTCCCCGTCGTCAGAGCGCGGTTCCAGCAGGCTGAAGCGATAGGCGGTGTAGCAGGGTTTGTCGTCGGCGTCATAGCCGACCACCCGCGACGCTTCCATTTCGTAGTCCTGATAGTGGCGCAGTTCCAGCGGCGGGTCGACCTGTGAACGCCATTCGGGCGGCAGGTGGGTCTGCCAGCTCAGGTCGTCCCTGTCGTTGCGAGACTGGCGCTGCCGGGATGGGGAGTGGATTTGTGAGCGTGTGTGCATAAAAATCTCTTCTGTTGGTTCAGTGGTGGGAAAACACGTCCCGCAATTTGCATAGGGCGGTGCTGATGTCAAAACGGGGGGTGGCGATGGCGATTTTCATGGTGTCTTTCCTCATGCCAGGAGCGCGACGGATTTGACCTGCGCCACCACCTCCAGCCCCGGCGCGATATTCAGCGCGGCGCGGGAGCGTTCGGTGATGCGGGCGAGTAGCAGCGCCGTATCGGGGGCATCGCGCAGGGCGAGTTGCACCAGCACATGACCGGGGGTGTCCGTGGGGACGACGGCGCGCACGGTGGCGGGGAGGGTGTTCAGAATGCTGCTGTCCCCATGCGCGGCGAGGGCGAGGCTGACGTCGCGGGCGTGGATGCGGCAGCGCAGGCGGCTGCCGGGCGCTTGTTCGCGTTGTGCCACATAGAGGCGTCCGCCGGGGAATTCCAGCCGGGTGAGGCCGTCGGCTTCGTGGGCGGCAATCGTGGCTTCCAACACCACGGCGGCATCGTCAGTGAAGGCGGGCGGCAAGTCGGCGCGGGCGAGGGTCTCCATGAGCGGGCCGCTGGCGGTGGCGCGTCCGTTTTCCAAGAGCACCAGATGGTCGGCCAGCCGCGCCACTTCGTCGGGGGCGTGGCTGACGTAGAGCACGGGAATGTCCAGTTCGTCGCGCAGTTTTTCCAGATAGGGCAGGATTTCCAGCTTGCGCTTCAAATCCAGCGCGGCCAGCGGTTCGTCCATGAGCAGGATGCGCGGGCGGGTGAGCAAGGCGCGGGCGATGGCGACCCGTTGCCGTTCGCCGCCGGAAAGTCCCGCCGGGGCGCGATCCAATAGGGGACGAATGCCGAGCAGATTAATGCTGGCGTCAAAACCTTCTCCCGCTTTATTGCCGGCGCGTTTCATGCCGTATTCCAGATTCTTTTTGACCGACAGATGCGAAAACAGGCTGGCTTCCTGAAATACCAGTCCCAATGGGCGCTGGTGGGTAGGTAAAAAGAGATTTGTCTCATCTTCCTGCCAAAGTTGCCC
>JAITNI010000254.1 GCA_031290535.1 Zoogloeaceae bacterium | reverse complement strand
GGTTCAAAATGGGGCTTCCCCCTGACAAGGGGGGAATTGAGGGGGGTTTGGGGTCGTTCAGATTGCTACCGCCCTTAAAAACCCCTCCTGGTCTCCCCTTGTCCGGGAAGGCGCAAAACACGGCGCGTTCCGCGCCCGTTTCCTACTGCACCACCGGCGCGGCAGAGGAATGGATGGCGGCTTTCAGGCGTGCGACGAATTCTTCCCAATTCACCCGGCGGTTGTAGCCCATCACCGTGAGCGCCGGGATGCCGCCGCCTTCGATGATGGCGTAGCGCTCGTCCTTGTCCAGCCCCTCAATGCCGCTCATGTGGCAGACGCCGTTTTCCAGGCGGCAGGCCAGACCGATGCGGCGGTAGCCGAAATCCTGAAAAAAGCGCAAAAAGCTGCTCTGGATGGCGGCCACCGCACCGCCGCCGCCCAGCGAAGTGATATTATCGACCGCTTTCTGGCTGATGCGGCGCGGATATTTGCCGGGGCTGCTGGCGATGCGGGCGTTGACCGCCTGCGGTCGCCAGGCGGCGAGTTCCAGCCCTTCCAGACTGGCATCGACAAAACCGGTCATCTGGCCGAAGGAAAAGGTTTGCGTGAGCTGTTCCAGATCGAGATGGCGGGTTTCCACGTCCGCCAGAATGCGGGGGCGCGTCCCGAAGGGGTCGATAAAATGCAGGTCATGGCAGAACAGGTAGCCGTCGAACACCTGAATCACCAGCGCCCCGTCCAGCGCGGCTTCCCGTTTTTCATAGCGGATGGTGGGCAAATCGGCGGAAAGGCTGCCGCGCATGGTGGGCATGTCCAGCACCGCCGTCAGTTTTTCCAGCGACATGGGATGCAGCGACAGCCCCAGCGCGCCTTCCCATTCCCCCGTCTCCGGCGCATAGCCCGCCGCGAGGTGATTGACGACCAGTTCGCCATCCAGCAGGGGAATCGTCACTGGCTCCGCCAGCGCGAAACTGCGCGGCCAGAGCGCCAGCGGCAGACGAAACGCGCCGCTTTCCAGCCGCCCCAGCGCCAGACGGCTCACCTGCAAGGCGCTGGTTTGCGCTTCCTCTCCCCCGGACTGCCAGGCCAGTTGCCCCTCCAGACCTTCCAGCGCCAGACGCCCCTCCTCCAGCACCAGTCCGGCATTTTTCGGGCTGACCGCCAGTTGCGCCAGCGCCCCTTGCCGCCATGTGGCTTCCAGCCCCACCTGCCCGGAAAGTGCGATTTTCGGCCAGCCCTTGCCTTCAAAAACGGGCTGAAGCACCGCCGCCCCCAGCATGGATAATTCCACCTGCGGCGCGGTCAGGCGCAGTGCCTGAATTGCCGCGCCCTCCCCTTGCCCCGCCGCCGTCAGCGTACCGACCTCTGGCCAGTGCAGCGTGGCCTGTTGCAGATTCCAGCCGTTCTTGCCAAAACTGCCCGCAAATTCCAGCCGCTGCCCGTTGGCGTTGAGAAACAGCGGCGCGCTGTAGAACGCGCCTTCTGTCCAGTCGAGGCTGCCGGTCATCTGCCATTGCCCCTGCTGTTCCTTGCCCGTCAGGTTCAGGACAAGGCGCAGGGCTTCGGCGGCCTGACTGGCGTCGGCGGAGGCATAGCCGCCTTGCGTCAGGGTGAGCTGGCCGGTCAGATGCTGGCCGCTGGCCTGCTGCGCGTATTCCACCCGCCCGGACAAACGCCCGACGGGGTTCAAAGCCTTGACCGCCGCCAGTGGCGGGAGCAGTTGGACGAGGAACCCCGGCGAACCGTTTTTGACGTCCAGCCGCAGGCGGCTCTGCTTGCCTTCCGCCGTATAGACAACCTCCCAGACTTCGCCCGCCTGCGGCTGCAATTGCAGGAACCAGCGCTGCTCTTCCTGCCGCAGCGTGAGCGCCATCGGGGCACTGCCGGGCAGAGTGAGCCGCCCCTGTTCGCAGCGAAAACGCCCGCTCTCCAGTTGCAGGCGTCCGCAGGTGATGTGAACGCCTTTCCAGCTTTGCCCCATCAAATCCAGTTGTCCGAGCGAGAGTGTCCCCCCTGTCCCCTCCAGCCGCAATTGCATCTGACGGATTTGAAACAGGGCGTGGCGGATGTGATCCGTCGTGAGCGCGAGAGAAATGTCCGCCAGCGAAAAGCCGTAAGCGCCCCCGGCCAGCAGGCCGTATGCCAGAAAAAGCGGCAGGAGGCGGCAGAAAAAGCGCTTCCGGTAAGACCATCGCACAAAATTCATTGTCATTGCTCCTTTATCACCGAAGCCATCTTTGATGGGCCGCTCATTTGCACAAAACCAAGCGGTTCCAGAGGAGGCTTCCCCCTGACAAGGGGGGACTGAGGGTGGTTTTGGGGGCTTGCAATCTGAACCCTCTCAAACCCCTCCTGCACCTCCCCTTGTCAGGGGAGGATAATTTGCTGCGCTTCGCGCAGGAAATTTGAACTTTCATGCGATTGTTCTGGCATTTCAGGCGGGAAACACTCCGGTAGATAAATAACGGTCGCCCCGGTCGCAGACGATGGAGACAATGACGGCGTTATCGACCTGACGCGCCAGCCGCAAGGCCACCGCCAGCGCGCCGCCGGAAGAGACGCCGGCAAAAATACCTTCTTCCCGCGCCAGTCGGCGGGTCATTTCCTCGGCCTCGGTTTGCGAGACGGATTCCAGTTGATCGACGCGCTCGCGCTCGTAGATTTTGGGCAGATAGGCTTCCGGCCAGCGGCGGATGCCCGCGATCTGGCTCCCCTCCTCCGGCTGGCAGCCGATGATGCGAATGGCCGGGTTTTGCGCCTTGAGATAGCGCGACACCCCCATGATCGTGCCCGTAGTGCCCATCGAGGAGACCAGATGCGTGACGCGCCCTGCCGTATCGCGCCAGATTTCCGGGCCGGTGCCCTCAAAATGCGCCAGCGGATTATCCGGGTTGGCAAACTGGTCGAGAATCCGCCCCTTGCCCTCGTCGCGCATTTTGCTCGCCACGTCGCGGGCCAGCTCCATGCCGCCCGCTTTCGGCGTCAGCACCAGTTCGGCCCCGTAGGCGCACATGGTCTGCCGCCGCTCGACGCTCTGGTTTTCCGGCATCACGAGAATCATCCGGTAGCCGCGCATGGCGGCGGCCATCGCCAGCGCGATGCCGGTATTGCCGGAAGTCGCCTCAATCAGCGTATCGCCGGGGCGGATGTCGCCCCGCGCTTCCGCCTTGGAAATCATGGCGAGCGCCGGACGATCCTTGACAGAACCGGCGGGATTGTTCCCTTCCAGTTTCACCAGCACCACTGTGTTGCGCCGCTGGATTTCGGCATCCGGCAGGCGCTTCAAACGCACCAGCGGCGTGTTGCCGACAAAATCATCCAGCGTCTTGAAGGGGGAAAGATTATTTTTTGTCATGAAATTCACAGCTTATCAAAAAGGCCGCGCCAGCCATTGCGCGTATTGGGAGACGCCCTCTTCCACTGAAGCGAAGGGCGCATCATAGCCCGCTGCGCGCAGGCGGGAGAGGTCGGCTTCGGTAAAGGCCTGATACTTGCCCCGCAAGGCTTCCGGGAAGGGGACGTATTCCAGAAAATTCTGCGCCAGAATGGCGGCCAGCGGCAGGGGCGATTTGCCCGCCTGCGCCCGGCAGGCATTGACGGTAGCGACGGCCACGTCGTTGAAACTTTGCGCCCGTCCCGTACCCAGATTGAAAATGCCGGACTTGCCCGGATGATCGAGAAAAAAGAGATTCACCCGCGCCACATCTTCCACAAACACAAAGTCGCGCAACTGCCCGCCCGGCCCGTAGCCATGCGAGCCTTCAAAGAGCTTGACCCGCCCTTCCTCCCGGAATTGCTGGAAATGGTGATAAGCGACGGACGCCATGCGCCCCTTGTGTTGTTCACGCGGGCCGTAGACGTTGAAGTAGCGCAGCCCGACAATCTGGCTGCCCGCTTCCGGCAGGCGCTGGCGCACCACCTGATCGAACAGGAATTTGGAGTAGCCGTAGATGTTGAGCGGCGACTCGTGCGGGCGCTCCTCGCGGAACACGTTGCCGCCGCCGTAGGTCGCGGCGCTGGAAGCGTAGAGAAAGGGCGTCTCCTGTTCCAGACACCAGTCGAGCAGGATGGTGGAATAGCGGAAATTGTTCTCCATCATGTAGCGCCCGTCTGTTTCCATCGTGTCGGAACACGCGCCCTGATGCAAAATGGCCCGGATTTCCCCATCAAAATGCCCATGCTGGATGCGGGCGATGAAGTCTTCCTTGTCCAGATAATCGGCGATTTCGCAATCGACCAGATTCCTGAATTTTTCCGCACGGGCCAGATGATCGACCGCGATAATCCGCGTGTCTCCCCGCTGATTGAGGGCGCGAACCAGGTTCGCCCCGATGAACCCGGCTGCGCCGGTGACAACAATATAATTGGACATGGTGTGATAACCGTTTGAATATAAACAAAAAATCGCTTATTCCCAAGCCGGATTTCGTTCTGGAATCCTGCATTATAAGCAAATCAGGCCAAGGGGGTTCTGTTGTGCGATTTTTGCGGACGCAAGAATCTTACCGTCATCACTCCCTGCGTCGCCCAAGCCACGAAAAAATGAACGCACGACGGGATACCACGCTGGCGCACTGGGCTTATGTCGCGCCGCTGTTGACCCCGCCAGAAGATGAGACCGGATATCTGGCCTTGCAGGCGTGCGCGACTGTCCCGACGAACGGTTGATTTTTGGGGACAAGCGGTCAGAATGATGACA
>JAITNI010000215.1 GCA_031290535.1 Zoogloeaceae bacterium | reverse complement strand
CCCCCCCCCCCCCCCCCCCCCCCCCCCCCCCCCCCCCCCCCCCCCCCCCCCCCCCCCCCCCCCCCCCCCCCCCCGGAATCACCGCCGGGCCGAGTCTCCTGCTGTTTCTCCCAATGCCAGTCAAAAGGCCAAAACGCTTCAACAGGGCGCGCAATACATTTCTGGAAATACCCAATAAACGCGCCGTATGAACCTGGTTGCCGTCGCAATGCGAAAACGCCGAACGACTCAGCACTTCCTCCACATGGGCATAGAGGGATGGATGCGCGGTGTCGAACAGGGTTTGCAGGGTGACCTCAAGCAGCGCGTCCTTTTCTTCCGGCGCGTCCTTTAGCGCGGAGAAGCGTCCACTGCGCGGCGGCACGGGTGTGCGACCACTCAAACGGAGATCCCCGCTCTGGAGAACGCCATTCCGGGAGACAATCAGCGCGTAGTGAATGACATTTTCCAGCTCCCGGATATTGCCCGGCCAGGAATGGCTCAGCAGTGCCTGACGGGCATCCGGCGAAAGCTCGACCGGCCCCAGTTGCAATCTGGCGCGGTAGCGGTCTACAAAATGCCGCGCCAGCGGCAAAATGTCGCCGGGACGCTCCTGCAAGGGCGGCAGGGCAATGACGGCAATGTTGAGTCGATAATAAAGATCGGCGCGAAAATGCCCGGCTTCCACCGCGTCCACCAGATCAATATTGGTTGCGGCGATCAGGCGCACGTCAATATCCAGCGGGCGACGTGACCCCAGACGCACCACCTGGCGCTCCTGCAACACCCGCAACAGTTTGACCTGCATGGCGAGCGGCAAATCGCCGATTTCGTCGAGGAACAGCGTCCCCTGCTGCGCCGCCTCGAACCATCCCGCCCGCGCCCCCTGCGCGCCCGTAAAAGCGCCCGCTTCGTGGCCGAACAGTTCCGCCTCAATCAGGTTTTCGCTGAACGCGCCGCAATTGACCGCCACAAACGGGCCGCTGCGCCCGCTCTGCTGGTGGATATGGCGGGCGATCAGCTCCTTGCCAGTGCCCGTGTCGCCGATAATCAGGGCTGTAGCTCCACTGGGCGCGATCAGTTCCGCCATCTCAAGAATCCCAAGCGACACCGGGTCATTGAACACCAGCGCCTTGGCGCGGATGGACAGGGCGTGCGAATGCGCGTCAGGATCGGGAAAGGTCAGAATCTTGTTCATGACAGAGGGGAAACCTGACTCAAAGTTTCGCAATCGCCACTTCGGTAGATTTTACCAGCGCCAGAACCTCGGAGCCAACCTGCAAATCCAGCTCCTTGACCGAGCGCGTGGTAATCACCGAAGTCACGATCCCATAAGGCGTTTCGACTTCCACTTCGGAAACCACGCTGCCAAAAACAATTTCCTTGACGGTGCCGCGAAACTGATTGCGGGCATTGATGGACTGAATGCTCATGAGCAGGACTTTCAAAAAATAGAAACAGGTTAAAAACCAATTGAGGCAACCCCTCAAGCAAAGGCTGAATGTATCCCCGCTGAAGCGCCAGCACAACGAAAATTTCTAAATAAGCATATGCGCGTCAAACTATATGTTTGTTTCTATCGCAACAATATTTATTATTAACTGTTGACAGAGCAACACCTGAATGCCTCATTCCCCCTTGTTTTATTCCAGAATTTCCGGGTAAAAATCTCCATGAGGTTTTCTGCAAACTCTGTTTTTTATCCCAACCGGACAAGAAAAATGAATTATTTTCAAGAACTTGAACAATACATGACCCCGAAAAAAATGACATTGAGCGGAATTTTTTTCTGATGATCTGGGTGTTTTTTCAGAAGCAGGCACGGCTTCTGCTCAAGGAGTGGTTCAAAATTCATCGGGCGCGCCGCGTCACAGTCACTTTTTACAGGAACCTTCCGAAAGATTCGACATGCCATGACCTCTATTGCCAGTCATCCGGGTATTTACTCCCCTCTGAGTTATGCCGCCCAGCAACGCGATCCGCGCAAGCATCTGATCGGCGTCGGCGCGGTGGTGCTGTTTCATGTGATTCTAGTGTATGCCCTGGCCAACGGGCTGGGGCGCAAAGTCGTGGAAATCATCAAGGCGCCGCTCAACATCAGCATCATTGAGGAAATCAAGCCCCCTCCTCCTCCCCCGCCGCCGCCCAAGGTGGTTGAGCAGGTTCGGCCCCGTGCCGCCCCGCCGCCGCCGCCCGCCTATGCGCCGCCGGTAGAAAGCATCGTTGAAGCGCCGCCGCCGCCCATCACCACGACGAGCGCGCCGCCGCCGACACCCGCGCCGCCCGCGCCGCCAGTAGTGGAAGCGCCGCCTGCGCCCGCCATCATCAATGTGGCTGTGGCCTGCCCGAACCATCGCTCGATCATTCCCGAAGTGCCCCGGCAGGCGGCGGGATTGTCCGGCAAGGTGACGGTGGAATTCATCGTCGCCGCCAGCGGCGCGGTTCAGAATGTGCGCGTGGTGCAGTCCAGCAATCCGGTGTTCAACCGGGCCGCTGCCGCTGCTGTCGCCCAATACCGCTGTACCGGCCAGGGACAGGACGTGCGGGTGCGCGTGCCGTTCATTTTTGAAACGGAATAAACCGATTTTTTGTTTTCACCCCTTCACCCTTTTTAAGGAGAATTTCATGCAACATTCATCATCCCTCGCGTTTTCAAAACGCCTTGTTAGTACGCTTTTGCTCGCGCTGGGCGTCAGTCTGGGCAGTTTCGCCCATGCCCAGGAAGCCGCCGCGCCAGAACCCTCCGCGAGCGAAACCTTCGCCAGCGCGGAAGCGCCCGCCAGTGCCAGCGCGGAAAGTCCGGCAACCGCGCTGCCCGCCGCCGCCCCGGCGGACACCGTGGAAGTCGACAACCCTTACGGCATCAGCGCGCTCTGGAATGGCAGCGATTTTGTCGCCAAGGGAACGCTGCTTATTCTGTTCGTCATGTCTTTTGGAAGCTGGCTGATTATTTTCACCAAGATTTATGAGCAGCAAAAACTCTTCCGGCAAGGGAAACAGGCCAACAAAACCTTCTGGTCGGCGGGCGGCATTGAGCAGGCGATCGAAAGCCTGTCGACCACCAGCGCCTACCACTTCATTGCCCAAACGGGACACGAGGCAACCAGCAAGCATTCTGGCCTGCTCGGCTACATTGGCTTTAACGACTGGATTCAGATGTCCATCGTGCGGGCCATCGAAAATGTGCAGAGCCGCCTTCAGGACGGGCTGGCCTTTCTGGCAACCGTGGGTTCCACCGCGCCCTTTATCGGGCTGTTCGGCACGGTCTGGGGCATCTACCACGCGCTGACCGCCATCGGCATTGCCGGACAGGCATCCATCGACAAGGTGGCCGGCCCGGTGGGCGAATCGCTGATTATGACCGCCATCGGTCTGGCCGTGGCCGTCCCCGCCGTGCTGGGTTACAACTGGCTGGTGCGCCGCAACAAGTCGGCGCTGGAAGACGTGCGCGCCTTCGGCGCGGAACTCCATGCCGTCCTGCTGGGCGCGCAGGTGGAACGCAACCACGCGGATCAGGAATCGCAGCCGCGTCTGGTGCATCCCATCCGCGCGATTTCGGTGTAAATCATGGGAATGCATGTCGGTGCGGCGGACGAGGAAGACGAAGTGCTTTCCGCCATCAATACCACGCCACTGGTCGATGTGATGCTGGTGTTGCTCATCATTTTCCTGATTACCATCCCGGTCGTCACCAAGACCGTGGCGGTGGAACTGCCCCGCGAGCGCAACCATCCCCGCGTCACCAAACCGGAAAACGTCAACATCGCCGTCACCCGCGAAGGTCAGGTATTCTGGAATGAGCGGCGGATTCAGGGCGGCGAGGTGCTGGTGCAGGAATTGAAGCAGATCGCCCAACAAAACCCGCAGCCCGAAGTCCAGATTCGCGGCGACGGCAACGCGCCCTACGAACACGTGGGCCGCGTCGTGCTGGCCGCGCAACGGGCGGGCGTGGTCAAACTCGGCTTCATCACCGAACCGCCGCCGCGCCAGTAAGGCACAAGCCGCCCCCCTGTTCCCGCAAAAGCCGCTGTCCAACCCACAGCGGCTTTTTTTCTGCGCCACGCAGTCCCTTCCTGTGCCTATCGGCGTCGGAAAGACAGGACACAACTCACTTTCCCCTTGTCGCGGCCTCCACCGCCGTCAAAATGCCGCGCAGGATGTTTACTTCGTCTTTTTCCAGACGGGCGCGGCCAAAGAGGCGGCGGAGTTTGGGCATCAGGCGCATGGGGCGTTCGGGGTTGAGAAAGCCGGAGTCCCGCATCACCCGTTCCAGATGGCCGTAAAACCCCTCCTGTTCGGCGTGCGTGGCGGGAGGGGAAGAAAAAGGCGTCGCCATTTTGCGGGGCACGGTCATTCCTGCTGCCGCGCCCGCTGGGGGTTCCTGCACGGCGGCCTGACGCAATTCATAGGCCAGCACCTGCACGGCTGCCGCGAGATTGAGCGAACTGTAGGCAGGATTGGCGGCGATGTGGAGCGTGCCCTGGCAGCGCTGCACGTCTTCATTGGAGAGGCCGGAGGTCTCATTGCCGAACACCAGCGCCACTTCCTCGCCTGCGGCGGCGCGTTGGAACAAATCTTCCGCCCCTTGCCTTGCCGCCTGCGACGCTGGCCCCAGATCGCGGGCGCGGGCAGAGACGGCGAGGCTGTAGGTGACGGGCGCAAGCGCCTCATCCAGCGTGGCGACGACACGGGCGTTTTCCAGCACATCGGTTGCGCCGGAAGCCAGCGTCACGGCTTCCTGATCGGGGAAAATTTTGGGGCGGACAAGCGTCAGCCGGGATAATCCCATCGTCTTCATGGCGCGGGCGGCAGAGCCGATATTGCCGGGGTGGCTGGTGCGCGAAAGCACGATGCGGATGCGCGCCAGCGCGTCTGTGGGCACATTTGTTGTGTTACAGCGGGTCGGGTTCATATAAAATAGCGAATTCCTTGCAAACATCAGGGGTCGTAGCGGCTTTTTTCGCGCGGCTCCAAGGCTCTCTAAAAAAACATGCATCCAGCCCTGAACATCGCCATCAAGGCGGCGCGCCGCGCCAGCCAGATCATCAACCGCGCTTCTGTGGATTTGAGCCACATCCAGATCGTCAGCAAGCAGCCGAACGATTTTGTCACGGAAGTCGACAAAGCCGCCGAGGCCGCCATTATCGAGGTTTTGCGGGACGCTTACCCGGATTTCGGCATTCTGGCCGAAGAATCGGGTCAAACGCCCGGTCAGGGCGGCGGCAGCGAGTACCAGTGGATAATCGACCCGCTGGACGGCACCACCAATTTTATCCACGGGTTTCCCCAATACGCCATCTCCATCGCGCTCGCCAAAGGAAGCCAGATTGAGCAGGCGGTGGTCTTCGACCCCAACCGCAATGAACTGTTTACCGCTTCCAAAGGCGCGGGCGCTTTCATGAACGACCGGCGACTGCGCGTCTCGAAGCGCATCCATTTGAACGACGCGCTGATTGGCACCGGCTTTCCCTACCGCGCTTTTGAGCACGCCGACGCCTATCTGACCATTTTTTCGGAACTTACCCGCAAGACGTCCGGGATGCGCCGTCCCGGCGCGGCGGCGCTGGATTTGGCGTATGTCGCCGCCGGACGTCTGGACGGTTTTTGGGAATTCGGCCTCGCCCCCTGGGACATGGCGGCAGGCAGCCTGCTGATTTCCGAGGCGGGCGGGCTGGTGAGCGATCTGGCGGGCGAAGCGGGTTATCTCGACACTGGCAATGTGGTGGCGGGCGCGCCCAAAATTTTCGGGCAATTGCTGCAAGTCATCCAGTCGCACCGCACGGCAGCGCTGCAAGCCTGACGATTTTTACTGGGCACGTGCGCGCTGGAACAGCGGCAAGTCGGAATCGGTTCCTTCAAACAGACCCGAAACGTCCGCAAAACAGCCATCCAGCGGACATTGCCGACCGGGCGGGCACTCGTGTTCCCGCACGCATTCCTGCTGGGTCTGGTCGATAATCACCATCTCGCCCACCGCCGCGCACGGCGCAAAATGCACGTCAAACATGGTTGTCTCCTTTGTTTTTTTACGTCCATCAGGCTTTACTATAGCGCCAAGCCACCGCTTTTGTCCTGTTTTTTCAACACGCCGCCCGATAACATTCTGCTACAATGGCAAACACATTTTAACGGGGAGTTCTACCATGAATCGACGCAATTTCATCCTCTTCTCCGCACTGGCCTCCAGCATGAGCGCGCTCAATCCCGCCTCTGCCTTTGATCTGGGCAAAATGCTGGAAGCGGGCAAAGGTCTGGCGGAAGCCGAAAGCGTGAGCGACGCGGATCTGAAAAACTATTGCGACCAGATGACGGTCAAAATGGACGCCGAAAACAAGGTCGCGGGCGCGAATACGACGCATGGCAAGCGCCTGACCAAGCTCACCAAGGAAATCGCCAACTACGATGGCCTGAAGCTCAATTTCAAGGTCTACCAGACGCAGGACATCAACGCTTTTGCCATGGCCAACGGCACCATCCGCATTTATAGCGGACTGATGGATCAGTTTTCGGATGATGAAATCCGTTACGTGATCGGTCACGAAATTGGCCATGTGAACGCCGGACACTCCAAGGCGCGCATCCAGACGGCGCTCAGAACCAGCGCCCTGAAAAACGCCATTTCCGCCACCGGCGGCAAGGCGGCGCAACTGGCGGATTCCGAACTCGGCTCCCTGTTCGAGCAGGTGGTGCTGGCGCAACACTCGCAAGGCAACGAGCGCGAAGCGGACGACCGCGCCATGACCCTGATGAAAGCCAAAAAATACAAGGCGGAAGCCTGCGTCACGGCGCTGGAAAAACTGGCCGCCTTGAGCGGCAGCGGCGGCGCGTCCTGGCTCTCCACCCACCCCAGCCCCAAGGAACGGGCGGAACGGATGCGGGCGCAACTGAACGCCTGATTTTGCTGGGACGACATCCCGCCAAAAAAGCCGGGGAATTTCCCGGCTTTTTTATGCCCTCCATCCTATGCCCCCATCCCCATATTCGTCCAATCCTCCCGGTCAGGGCAATCGTGCGAAGCTCCAAATCTCCTGCGCGTCACGCAGCAAATCATCCTCCCCTGACAAGGGGAGGTGCAGGAGGGGTTTTGAACGCCCCCCGTTCGCCCTGATTCAGCGCTTCCCAAAATGGAATAACAGGGAGGGCGATCATTTTATCCACGGGCGGGTGACAAGCGAATTTCTAGCCGTGATTTTTTATCCCCCGCCGCACCCGGTGTAAAGCCGATGCTGCTCTGTTCGGCGTTCCACTCAAAAGGTTGATCGGTGTAGGGATTGAAGGTTTCCGGCCCCAGTGTTGGCAGGATTTTTTCCGGGGTATCGCCCGGTTTTTTCGCGGCCAGTTTATATTCCAGTTGGGCGCGTACCAGACGGATGCGGGCGTCCAGATCATGCATTCTGAGGAGATAATTGGCATAGTTGGGTGCATCTGCTGAATCCGTCGCTAAAAACAGGGCGCTTCCTTCGCCGATGTAATTTTTCCAGAAAAAAAGGCCAGATTTCCGGCAGGTCAGGAGCGATATCGTGCATCCTGCGCGTGCTACCGCTTGCGAATAGATGCTTTCAGCCTCAGAAGACAGACGAGAAATGGGGATTTCATCAATGATTTCCCCGGTATGCGCCATAATCTCATTACCGAGATTTTGCGTCATCTGCCGCTTGAACAGGAAAAAATACAAAATTTTTCTTCCTCCTGATATTATTTTCGGCGTTTCCGGGTCAAATTCAGTGCTGAGTTCATCCAGGTCAGCATTACCCATATATTGCAGCATAAAAACCCGTTCGCGCCATAAAACCTCCATGAACCTTGCCTTGGGGTTGTCCAGCGGAACCAGCAGGGAACGCGCCCTTGCTGTCTGGTCGCGCAAGGCATCTTCCTGAATCAAAAGAGAAAGAAGATTCACATGGCGGCGGATTAGCGCCAGC
>JAITNI010000184.1 GCA_031290535.1 Zoogloeaceae bacterium | reverse complement strand
GCGCTGATCGGCGTCATGGTGGTGTTGATTCGGGTGGTGAATCCGGCGTTCCCGGAAGGCATGATGCTGGCGATTCTCTTCGCCAACCTCTGCGCCCCCCTGATCGACCATTTCGTGGTGATGGCCAATATCAAGCGGAGGGTGGCGCGCCATGTCCAGCAATAAAGAATCCACTGCGCGCACGCTCATCGTGGCGCTCGTCGTCAGTCTGGTCGCCTCGGTGTTCGTCGCCGGTTCCGCCATTTATCTGAAACCCGTGCAGCAGGAAAACCGCCTGCTCGACCGCCAGCGCAGCATTCTGGCGATTGCGGGCGTCGGTGCCAGCCCCAGTGGCACGGCGCTGTCCTCCGCCGAGGTGCGGGCGCTCTTTACCAGACGCATCAAGGCGCAGGTGATCGACCTGACCACCGGCGAGGCGGATGCCAGCCGCGACGCCCTGACCTTCGACGCCCTGAAAGCGGCGCAAGACCCCAAAACCTCCATCGCCCTGCCGGGCAACGAGGACATCGCCTCCATCAAGCGCCGCGAGCAATACGCCACCGTCTACCGCCTGGAAAAGGACGACGGCAGCGGCGAACTCGAAGCCCTGATTCTGCCCGTGCGCGGCTACGGCCTGTGGTCGACCCTGTACGGTTTTCTCGCCATCAAGCCGGATTTGAATACCGTGATTGGCCTCGGTTTTTACCAGCAGGGGGAAACCCCCGGCCTGGGCGGCGAAGTGGATAACCCCAAATGGAAATCACTCTGGCCGGGCAAGACCCTGTTCGACGCCAGCGGCAAACCGGTAGTCGAAGTGGTCAAGAACGCCAGCGGCGAACACCAGATCGACGCGCTGGCGGGGGCGACGCTCACCAGCAAGGGCGTCGATCACCTGCTGCGATTCTGGCTGGGCGAACAGGGTTTTGGCCCCTATCTCGCCAAACTGCGTCAGGAAGGAGCCTAAATCATGGCCAAACAAGCGAGCACCAGAGAAGTCCTCTTCGACCCGGTCTTCAACAACAACCCCATCGCCCTGCAAATCCTTGGCATCTGCTCGGCGCTGGCGGTCACGTCCAACCTCAACACCGCGCTGGTGATGGCGATCGCGCTCACCTCGGTGACAGCCTTCTCCAACCTTTTCATCTCCCTGATCAGAAAGCAGATTCCAGGCTCCATCCGCATGATTGTGCAGATGGTCATCATCGCCTCGCTGGTGATCGTGGTCGATCAAATCCTGCGCGCCTATGCTTTCAGTCTGGCGAAACAGTTGTCGGTGTTCGTCGGCCTCATCATCACCAACTGCATTGTCATGGGTCGCGCCGAAGCCTACGCCATGCAGAACCCGCCCTGGCCTTCATTTCTGGATGGCGTCGGTAATGGTCTCGGCTATTCCGTGATGCTGGTGGCGCTCGGCGTCGTGCGCGAACTCTTCGGCGCGGGCAAGCTCCTCGGCATCGAAATCCTGCCACTGGTGAAAGATGGCGGCTGGTACGTGCCCAACGGCCTCCTCCTCCTGCCCCCTTCCGCCTTCTTCCTGATTGGCCTCTTCATCTGGGCGCTGCGGACGTGGAAAAAAGGACAGCAGGAACCGGCGACTTTTACGATTGCGCCGCAGGTGAAGGAAGCAGAATAAACATGGATTTTGACCTGTTCGTCAAGATTGCGGGCGCGTTGCTCATGACGGCGTTTTTCGTCGGGATGCTGGTCTTAATGTACAACATGGTATTGCGGAAAGTTTTGGACGCACTGGAGCATCCACAGGAGTACCTGGTGGATGTTTCCGGTGGCACGAGATGGCAGTTAATCCGCCGGGATGCGCTGGTTTATCCGCAGACGCTGATGTACCCGCAGAAGCACCTCGTGGATTTTTCCGGTGAGGTGATGGAACGGATACGTCGTGAAAGGAATCTTTGGATCGCTATGTTCATGTTTTTCTTGAGTGGACTGATGGTGGCCTTGTTTTTTTTGGGCGTCCTCATAAACGGAATTAATTGGGGAGATTAAGGTCATGGAACATCTGTCAAGCCTCCTGTTCGTCAAGATTGCGGGCATGTTGCTCATCGTGGCGATACTCGTCGGGTGGCTGCTCGTGCCTTATGCGCGGGATAAATCCGATGTTGCAGATGATTACCTCGATGATATGCCCGGCTCCAGACACAAAAGCCACAATGCCAACCATGACGATATGGGGGACTGAATGGCCTTGAATCTCTTTGCCCTCGCCAAAAATCCGCCGATCAATCTGACGGGCGACACCAGACCGGACATGATCGCGCTGATCAGGCTGGCCTACACCCACCGCAATAAACCGCCGCGCACGGTAGGATTTTGGGCGGTTTTCGACGCGCTCCCCAAGGGGACGTTTTACTTCGCCATGGTCAGTTGCGTTTTGTGGATATTGTGCATCTACCGCATCATTACAGATGCGTCGATGGCGCTTCCTCAAAAAGGGGGAATTGCCGTTGCCTTGACCGCCGCGTTACTTTTATTGCCGCTCTGGAACTGTTTCCGCTTGCCACTGGCAAAATACAAGGCGTTGCGCCACGGTGAAAAAGTCACGGTTCATATTGTCGGCATTGTGTTCAATCAGGCCTGTCTGCTGGAAGTGGAAGCTTCCCGCAAAAAACTGCACAAAAATCTGCCTTTCATTTTCCTGCTTGAAGGCGCTTCCCGCGAGGGGCAGCCTTTCCAGTTTTGGCTTAATCTGAATCTGGATGCGTCAGTGCTGGGAACGGGCGATAACGTACTGGAACTCGACGTTCTGGCGACTGCCGACGCTTCTTCTGCGGTCTTGCTGGAACCACGGTTTCGGAGGATTTGAACCATGAAACATCTGTCCAGCCTTTTCGTCCGCGCCGTGTTCATTCGGCCTTGTCCCGCGAGGGGAGAGGGGAAACGGACATGACCATTCGCGTTGACATGGAAAATGATGATTCACCGAAAATGCGCGCCTTGGTTCAGGTGGTTTACTCACGCTGGAAAAATCCGCCGCGTGAGGTGAGTTTTGGGGCGGTTTGGGGCGCGCTTCCCAAAGGGAGGGCTTGTGGTGGAATCATGATACTCATCTTCCTGGTGGCGATACTTTTTGATGATAAGTGGACGAGAGGTTTTTCGTCCAAAGCCATGCCAGATAAATTTCTTGTCATGACGCTATTTATTGTGACGGCATATGCGGCAT
>JAITNI010000174.1 GCA_031290535.1 Zoogloeaceae bacterium | reverse complement strand
CAGGGAAACCCCCTTCACGCCATCGCCCTGGCGGCCGCCGCGTCGGCCGTCCATGACCCAAACCGTCAAATTCCTTGTGGTGACGGCGATATTTTGAGATTTCCCCGACATGCTGCGGGTCGCCCCGGCCACCATCGCCCGCACATTTTTTGCGTCCCCCCTTGCAATGAACGCATCATGAGGCTAGGATAGCCGCATTTAATGCCTGTCCCATAAATTACCTGTGTCGCACGGCTCATTATTCTTGCCGCATCGTGCCGTACTGCCTGACCGAGGTCTTCATGTTTGCAAGGAAGGTTTTGCCTTTGCTGCTTCTGGCGTTGTGCGCGGCGCTGCTGGGCGCTTGCGGCATTCCGGTTTTGCCAGACCCGGTCGGGGCGCATCTGAATACCGGACAGGCTGCGCTTTCGACGACGGCAACCGCGCCGCCAGCGGAGATTTCCGCGCCTGCTGCTTCCCCTTCCCCTGCTTCTCCTTCTCTCCCGCCGCCTGCGCCACCCCTTTCAGAACCGGAAACCTACAATGTCACCGTGCATAACGTGCCGGTGCGCGACCTGCTGTTTGTGCTGGCGCGGGACGCCAAGCTCAATGTGGATATTCATCCCGACGTCAGCGGCGAGGTTTCCCTGAATGCCGTGGCGCGGACTTTGCCGCAACTGTTGGCGCGCATCGCCCGTCAGGCCAAAGTGCGTTTTGAGCGGGAAGACGACACGCTGCTCGTTTTGCCGGATACGCCTTTTTTGCGCCACTACAAGGTGGATTATGTGAATCTGAGCCGCCACATGAGCGGCGCGGTGGCGACCAGCACCCAGATTGCCACCAGCGCCAATACGGCGGGCGGGGCGGAGTCTGTGCTGGGGGCGGGCAATCTTTCCAGCACACGGGTGGAAAATGTCTCCAAAAACCTGTTCTGGGAATCGCTGGAAAAGGACATTCAGGATCTTTTGCGCGAGACGCTAGAGACGCCCCCCAACGCCGCGCCTGCCGTCATCGTGCACCCGGAGAGCGGCGTGGTGACGGTTCGCGCCACAGAACGCCAGCATGAGCGCGTCCGGGAATTCATTGAACGGGTGGAAAACGCCGCCCGGCGGCAGGTGATGATCGAGGCCACCATCGTGGAAGTGGAACTGAGCGACGGCTATCAACAGGGCATTGAGTGGAGCCGCGTCTGGTCAGAGGGCGACAAGGCGCTTTCCCTGACGCCGCCCGCCCTGGTCGGCAACCTTCCCGACGCCAACATGCCCTTTGTGCTCAACTTCGCCCATCACGCCAATCCCCTGACGCTCACGCTGAAACTGCTGCAATCCTTCGGCACGACCCGGGTGCTGTCCAGCCCGCGCCTGTCCGTGCTCAACAACCAGACCGCCTTGTTGAAGGTGGTGGAAAATGTCGTGTATTTCAACATCAAGGCCGATGTGACGCCGGGTAACGCCAACAGCAACGCCATTGTGGCCTATACCACCACGCCGCAGACCGTTTCTGTCGGGCTGGTGATGACGGTCACGCCGCAAATCGGCGTCAATGACAGCGTTATTTTGAATGTCCGCCCGACCATCTCCAGCATTTCGGGCATGGTCAAAGACCCCAACCCGGATATTCCGCAACACCTGTCCAATGAAATTCCCCAGATTCGCACCCGTGAAATCGAATCCATCCTCCGGGTGGCAAGCGGGGAAATTGCCGTGCTGGGCGGCCTGATGGAAGACCATACCGATTACAAGACCGGGCGGATGCCGCTGCTGGGGCAATTGCCGGTGTTCGGGGAGATGTTCACTTCCCGCCATAACGCGGCCCGCAAATCGGAGCTGGTGATTTTTCTGCGCCCGATCATCCTGCATGACCCCGGCCTGAATGGCGATTTTGCGCCCTTGCGAAAGTATCTGCCAGACGAGGATTTTTTTGCGCCGCCGCCCGTCGCGCAACCCCTCTCCCCGGATTTCCCCGTCTGGCGCGGCAGTTGATGGATGCCGCCGCCTTGCCCCGCGCAGAAGTCCGCTCGCCTTTGCCGCTCGGGCAGACGCTTTTGCGTCAGGGGCTGCTCTCTGAAGACCAGTTACGCATCGCCCTGCTTGAACAGGGCAAATCCGCCCATGCCGCGCCGCTGCCGCTCGGCAAACTGCTGGTACATCTGGGCTTTGTGTCCGAAAACACGCTGAAGGCGGCGCTGGCGGAAAATCTCGGCCAGACGAGCATTGATCTGGCGCGCATCGTGGCCGACCCTGCCGCTCTGGAACGGGTGCCCCGTCCGCTTGCCGAACGCTACCATTTTCTGCCCCTTGATTATGACGCAAAGACGCGCCAGTTGACGCTCGCGGTGGCCGATGCCAATGAACTCGCGGGACTCGACAAGGTGCGCGCCCTGCTTGGGCGCGAGACCCCCCTCAAAATTCTACTGGCCGGGGAATCGGAAATCGGTCAGGCCATTGATCGCTATTATGGACACGAACTTTCCATTGACGGCATCCTGAAGGAGATCGAAACCGGAGAAATCGACACGGCAGGCGCAAACGCCAGTCCCGAATACAGCCAGCCAGTCGTGCGCCTGATTGACGCCCTGCTCACCGATGCCGTCAAACAGGAAGCCTCCGACATTCACTTTGAGCCGGAAAAAAGTTTTCTCCGCATCCGCTACCGGCAGGATGGCATCCTGCGCCAGATTCGCGCCCTGCATCTGGCGCACTGGCCCGCGATGGCCGTGCGCCTGAAGGTCATCAGCGGCATGAACATCGCCGAAACCCGCGCCCCGCAGGACGGCCACATCGCGCTTGCCATTTCGGGACGTCCGGTGGATTTTCGCGTCGCCAGCCAGCCGACGCTGCATGGGGAAAACATCGTCCTCAGGGTGCTCGACCGGCAAAAGGGCATTGTGCCGCTGGAACAACTGGGGCTGTCCGAAACCGGCCTTCAGGAATTGAAACGCATGTTGGCAAGGCCGGAAGGGCTGCTGCTCGTCACCGGCCCCACCGGCAGCGGCAAAACGACAACGTTGTATTCCATCCTGAGCCACCTCAATTCCGAGCGCATCAACATCATGACGCTGGAAGACCCGGTGGAATATCCCATGCCGCTGGTGCGCCAGACTTCGGTGCGCGAGGCCGCCAAGCTGGATTTTGCCAATGGCGTGCGCGCCATGATGCGGCAAGACCCGGACGTGATTCTGGTCGGCGAAATCCGCGACGCGCCCACCGCCGAAATGGCCCTGCGCGCCGCCATGACCGGGCATCAGGTGTTTTCGACCCTGCACACCGCTTCCGCCGTGGGCGCGATTCCCCGCCTGCTGGACATCGGTGTGACGCCGGACATCCTCTCCGGCAACGTCATCGGCATTGTCGCGCAACGTCTGGTGCGACGGCTTTGTCCGCGCTGCAAAACCGCCGCGCCCGCCGACTTGCGCGAGTGTCGCCTGCTGGGGCTGGCTTCTGACGCCGAAGCGCCGCGTATTTATCATCCCCAGGGCTGCGAAGCGTGTCATTTTTCAGGTTATCGCGGGCGGCTGGCGATTATGGAAATTTTACGCATCGACGGGGAACTGGACGATCTCATCGCCTGTCGCGCCCCGAAAAGCGAATTGCTGCGCCATGCCATTGACAAGGGCTTTTGTTCGCTGGCGGAAGACGGCGTGGCGCGAGTGCTGGCCGGTCTCACCGCCCTGGAAGAATTGTGCCGGGTGGTGGATTTGAGCGAGCGTATGTAACGCCGCCCGACAACCCCATGCGCTACGCCTATTCCGCTCTCCGCTCCGATGGTCGCCGGGTCAAAGGCCGCATGGAAGCCGCGCATCCGCTCGATCTGGAAACGCTTTTGAAACAAAGGGCGCTGTATCTGGTGCGGTGCAGGCCGGTCACGCGGCTTCCCCTGTTCGGCCCTCGCGCCGCGCCACGCCGGGAATGCCTGCATTTTTGCTTTCAGTGGCAACAACTGTTGCGGGCGGGCGTGCCGCTGCTGGAAACCCTGACGGAACTCGCCGATTCCCTTGAACATCCGCAGCTGAAGGAAATCGCCACGCAACTGGCGCAAGGCATTGAGGGCGGCCAAACGCTTTCGCAAGCCCTGACCGCGCATCCCGAATGTTTTGACGCCGTGTTCATCAGCCTGATTCGCGCCGGAGAACGTTCCGGCGATCTGGCGGCGGTACTGGAAAAACTCGGCGCGCAACTGAAGTGGGAAGAAGAATGGCGCGCCCAACGCCAGAAGCTGCTGCTCTACCCCGGTTTTGTGGCGACGATCATGCTGGCCGCGACGAGCTTTTTGATGCTCTACCTCGTGCCGCAACTCAAACTTTTTGTCGGCAACATGGGGCAGACCCTGCCCCTGCACGCCCGCCTGCTGTTCTGGCTCTCCGACCTGCTGGCGGCCTACTGGCCGGTGCCGCTCGCCCTCCTGATTCTGGGCGGCGTCGGCAGCCGCCTGTGGCTTTTCTACAGTCCGGCGGCGCAATACCGTCTGGATGCCCTCAAATTACGCCTGCCGGTTCTGGGCGGCATTTTGCAAAAAATCATCCTCGCCCGTTTTGCCGACACCTTCGCCATGCTCTACGCCGCTGGCATTCCGGTGCTGGAAGCGCTGGCGACCACGCAGGATGTGGTGGGCAACCGGGTGATCCGGCAGGCGCTGGAAAAAACCGGCGCGGCCATCCGCGAGGGGCGCAACATGGCAAGCGCCTTTCAGGAGGCGGTGCTGTTCCCGCCGCTGGTCGTCCGCATGGCGCGGGTGGGCGAAACCACGGGCGCGCTGGATACCGCCATGAAAAACGTCAGCTATTTTTACAGCCGCGATGCCGAGGCCGCCATCGGGCGGGTAGAGGCGCTCATCGAACCGCTGCTGACGCTGGCGCTCGGTGCTCTGATGGGCTGGATTGTGCTCTCCGTCATCGGCCCCATTTATGACATTATCAGTCAGTTCAAGGCGTAGCGCATGGCGACGGCAAAAAAACACCTGCTCTTTCTTACCGCCCGCCGCCTTGCCCTGTTTGGCTGGCGAGCGGGCGAGCTTGTGGCGCTGGCGGAATTTACCGCCGACCCCGAAGGCAATGCCGCGCTGGGCGCGTGGTTGCGGGCGCATCCCGGCCTGACGCTCACGGTGCTGGCGCATCTGGCGGATGAAGAATTGCGGCTGGAAACGCTGCCGCGCCTGCGCGGGCAAGACCGGCAGGAGGTACTCAAGCGCCAGCTCGCCCGCCATTTTGGCGCGACGCCCTACACGCTGACGGCCTCGCTCGGCCCGACTTTGAACCGGCAGAAAGAACGGCTGCTCCTCGCCGCCCTGACCCGACCCGCGCCGCTGGACGCGCTTTTTTACCTCGCGCAGGAAAACCGGGCGACGCTGGCGGGTCTCTACAGCCTCCCGTTCCTGATCGCCACGCTGTGCCGCGCCTTGAACTATTCGGACGCAAATCCCCGGCTCGTGTTCAGTTTTCACGCGGACGGCATGGCAGAAACCTTGCTGGTGGCGGGGCAGGCGGTCTTTTTCCGGCACGCGCCAACGCTAAAAATCCGCGCGGAAACCTTATCCGGGGAAGCCGCGCAACTGCGCCGTTATTTTCTCAGCCAGCGCCTGCTGGCGCGGGAAGACACGCTGACGGTGGCGCTCCTGTCCGACAATCCGACAGAGACCGGTTTGGCCGGGGAAATTCCCGAAGTGGAAGGGATCCGCTTTGTGTCCATCCCGCTGGCGGAAACCGCCGCCCGTCTGGGTTGCCCGTCGCCTGCCCCCACGGAGAATGCCCCGCCCCCTGTCGAACGGCTCCTGCTGCATCTGCTGGCCACACAGCCGCCCAAGGCGCGTTATACCCCGGCGCACTGGCGTTCTTCTCGCCTGAGTCGCCGCTTTTGGCCCCTTTCTCCGTGGCTCAGTCTCGGCGCCGGGGGGGTTCTTCTGCTGGCCGGATTGCTGTTCGGCGCATGGGAATGGCAGACCGGGCAAGCCTTGCGGCGTGAGACGGCCCAATGGCAAGCGGCGCAACAGGCGCAGCCCGCCGTCCCGCTGCCAGAAACTTCTTTGCCGCCGGAAGACTTGCGCCGCCTGCTCGCCCGTTATGAACAACTGGCTCGCCCGCAAAACCCCGCCTGTCTGGATATGCGCCCCCTGAGTCAGGCGCTGGAAAAACACCCGGCGGCGCAGCTTGAACGTCTGCGCTGGCGCTGCGCGGCAGCGGAAAATTCCCTTACCGTCGACGGGCAGTTTTCCGGCAGCGCGGCGGATTTCGAGCGCCTGCTTGCCGATCTGGCCTCCCCCGCCCGGCGTGTTGAGGGGGAACTGCGACCGAGCGAGGCCGCGCCAAACTTTCAGTTGCGTTTGCAATGGGAGGCCGCGCCATGAAAACGCCCTCGCCCACGCTTGCCCTGTGCGGCGGACTGGCCCTTTCCATGCTGGGCGCAAGTCTCGCCTGTTTGGGCGGGCA
>JAITNI010000145.1 GCA_031290535.1 Zoogloeaceae bacterium | reverse complement strand
AGGACTCCTGAGGTGAAAAGTGGAAAAGGAAGCGTTAGTATAATGTCAATGTTCCGTGTTTTCATAGACCCCGCATCGCCCACAGACAGATTTTTTGAGCATTTGCTTTGAAATCTCTGAATCATCCCGTTCGCCCTGAAGCGCTGTCGAAGGGCATTCCCTGCAAAAACAAAGGCAACGACTGCCTTAGCTCGAACGGTTGGACGTTATTCAGAGTTTCCCTTTCGGGACGCTGAACAGGCAACCCACGGCATGGCCGGGAGTCGCCTGTAAAAATCACCCTTTCCGGGGCCGTCTTCTCAGGCGGGTAGCGGCCAGACCCGCCAGACCCAGACTGAACAGCGCCAGCGTACCGGGTTCCGGCACCGCAGACAGCGGTGCGCCCACCACATAGAAGTTGTCAAAACCAAGCCAGTCGTCGCCACGGTTCAGCGTGTCCGCGAAAGTGACGCCGGTGATCTGGGCGTCAGGACTGAGAAACCCCCAGAACAGTGCGGAGCCGTTGGGCGAGCTGGTGCTGCCAATCGTATACGCACTCGTTGTGCCATCCGCGAAGTAAACCGTCGCCAGCGTGGGACTGCCGGGATTGGTGTAATCATTGAAGTCACTACCATAAAAGCCAAAGCCGCTCACAGGTTGGGAAAAACTGAACGACTGGCTCAACGACTGGGCATTTTGCGAACCATTCGTTTCCCAGTAATGCGTCCCCGAAAAAGGGAAGCTGCTTGCGCTCCCGGCGGCGGCATTAACCATATAGCCGCCACTGAGCGTAAGCGTTCCCAGATTGCCAAAGTCGAGCGCCATTGTGCCGGGGGTACGAGACCCCGCAGCATAAGACTCAAGATCATCGTAACCGTATTGGTAGCCCGCGATGGCATCTACAAAATCCGAGTGCGCGGCATCTGAATGCGGGTGGCTATTGAGGATTGGATACCCATTGCTGAGATCCTCGCCAAAGAAAATTTGGGGCGCGGCGCTTGCGGGCACACTGAGGGAGAGAGAAGCAACGGACAGAGCCGCTGCCAAAGTATGAATAAGAGGGTCTTTCATATGCGTTCCTTCGTGATGGAATGATAGAAAGCTCGAAAGCTCGAACGCTCGCAAGCTCGAAAGCTCGAAAGCTCGAAAGCTCGAAAGCTCGAAAGCTCGAAAGCTCGAAAGCTCGAAAGCTCGAAAGCTCGAAATATTATACCATCATTTTCTCGGTTCGCGACATATTTTATCGCCGTTCCCATAATTTTCCGTTCATGGTGAAGCCCTGTCTCTTCCGTTCATGGTGAAGCCCTGTCGAACCATGCCCAACGACCAAGCTCAGGGCGAACGGGGGGTATTTATTTCTTTGGGCGCTTGACCCTGCTGCCCATACCCCTCAAAGCGTTCCAGCACGGCGGTCATTTCCGCCGCGTTCAGCAGCACGGGTTCGCCGAGCAGCGCGGCGCGCCAGTATTGTTCGCACAGGCTTTCCAGCTCCACGCCCAAATCCAGCGCCTGTTTCAGGTCGCGCCCGCAGACCAGCATTCCGTGGTTTGCCAGCAGGCAGGCCGAACGGCCTTCCAGCGCGACGAGGGCGGCGTCCGAGAGGGCTTGTGAGCCAAACAGGGCATACGCGCCGCAGCGCACCGTATCGCCGCCAAAGCGGGCGATCATGTAGTGAAACGGAGGAATCTCCCGGCGCAGGCAGGCCAGACTGACGGCAAAGGGCGAATGCGCGTGCAGCACCGCGCCCGTCTCGGGTCGGGCGGCATACAGGTCGCGGTGAATGCGCCATTCGGAAGAAGGGCGGCGGCCTTCTGTGATTGCCGCCTCGCCCTCGCTGTATAAATCCACCCAGGGAATGTCCTCCGGCCTCAGAATGGCGTAATCCATGCCGGTGGGGGTGATGAAAAAGCCTTCCCGATTGTTGAGGCAATCGCGGCAACTCAGGTTGCCCGCCGTGCCCTTGTTGAGTCCGGCGGCGCTCATGGCCTGCGCGGCGGCGATCAGGGCGCGTTTGGCGGCGAGTTCATCCATGCCGACCTGCCGGGTACAGCGCCAATAGCCCTTCGCGGCTGGCGGGGCAAACGCCGCGTTCGGTGATGAGAGCCGTGACCAGCGCGGCGGGCGTGAGGTCAAAGGCCGGGTTGCAGACGGCTTCTGCCCCGGCAAGCTGGGTGAGCCGCCGCACGTGACCCTCGGCATCCTGCCCCGTCACCTGGCGCAGTTCGTCGCCGTCGCGCTCCTCGATGGGAATGTCCGCGCCCTCCGGGCAGGCAAAATCCAGCGTCGAACCCGGCGCGGCCACGTAAAAGGGAATACCCCGATGCGCGGCGGCCAGCGCCTTCAGAAAGGTGCCGACCTTGTTGACGACATCACCATTGGCGGCGACGCGATCCGCGCCGGTGATGACCGCGTCCACCTGCCCCTGAAGCATCAGCAGTCCGGCGGCGTTGTCCGCGATGACGGTGTGCGGCACACCCGCCTCGCGCAGCTCCCAGGCGGTGAGCAGCCCCTGATTGCGGGGGCGGGTTTCCGACACCCAGACGTGCGTTGCCATCCCGGCAGCATGGGCGGCGTAAATGGGGGCCAGCGCCGTACCCTGCTCCACGGTGGCGAGCCAGCCCGCGTTGCAGTGCGTCATCAGTTGCAGGGGACGCGCGGGCGGATGCGCCAGTTGCCGCAACAGCGCCAGACCGTGCTGGCCGATGGCCCGGTTTTGCGCGGCGTCTTCCCCGGCGATGGCGTCGGCCTCCCGCCAGGCCGCGTCATGGCGCGCTTCGGGCGGCAGCGCTTGCAGATGCTGGCGCATCCGCCGCAAGGCCCAATGCAGGTTGACCGCCGTCGGGCGCGTGGCGGCCAGTTCGGCAAAGGCGGCGGCCAGTGTCGTATCGCTGGCGTCTTTTGCCAATGCGAGCGCCAGTCCATACGCCGCCGTCACGCCGATCAGGGGCGCGCCGCGCACCTGCATGGCGCGGATGGCGTGCGAGACCGCCGCGAGATTTTGAAGCGCCAGCCAGCGGCGCTCATGCGGCAAGCGGGTCTGGTCAAGAATTTCGACCCGATCTTCGCCCGAACGGCGAATAGGGCGGGGGACGGGAGCGTTCATCAAACCGCCGCCCTTAAAAATTGAACACAGGCGCTTCCTCAGCGGGCGGGGGCGGCGGGGGTTCGGGAATCCATTGCCCGGAAGCGGCATACAGGGCGAGGGCGGCGAGGGTCAGCGCCAGCGCCAGCGCCACGATGCCGCCGCCCCTGGCGGATTCGCCTTGTTCCACGTTTTTCCAGCCGGTGAGCATGGGCAGGAGCAGATTGTTTTTCTTCACCCGCGCATAAAATACGATGGAAGCCACATGCAGGCCGATGAAGACCAGCAGGACGTTGGCGAGCTGGTGATGAAACCCCGTCAGACGCCCCGCGAGTTCGGCCTCGATCAGCGGGAAGAGCGGCGCGGAAAAGGCGATGTCATCGGTGGTAAAAAGACCCAGCGTGGCCTGCGCTCCCGCCAGCGTCAGCAGGGCGAAGACGGAGAGCGCTCCCAGAGGGTTATGCCCCTCGCCGTGCCACTGCCCCCTGAGATAGGCCAGAATGCGGGCAGGCGACGGGAAAAATTGCCAGAAACGGGCGTAGGTGGAACCCACAAATCCCCAGACGAGACGAAAAACAACGAGACCAACGACCAAAATGCCCAGTTTGCCGTGCCAGACCATGTAATTGCCGCCCACCTTGCCGGTCACGAACAAGGCCGCGATGGCCGCCACCAGCAGCCAGTGAAAAAGACGGGTGGGCAAATCCCAGAGTTTGATTTTTTGCATGAGGTTCTCCATGTGGGGGATGGTTATTGGGCGGCCAGAGCAGCCGCCGCTGCCGGGGAAACGGAAAGCGCCGGTTTGCGGGCGGCCAGAAAAGTATAAACCGTCGGCACGACAAAGAGCGTAAACAAAGTCCCCAACAGCAGGCCGCCGACGATCACCCAACCGATCTGCTGGCGCGATTCCGCGCCCGCGCCACGCGCCAGAGCCAGGGGCATCGCGCCCAACACCATCGCGCCGGTGGTCATCAGGATGGGGCGCAGGCGCAGTTCGGCGGCTTCGATCACGGCGTCCCGGAGCGTCTTGCCCTGTTCCTGCAACTGGTTGGCGAATTCGACAATCAGAATGCCGTGTTTGGTAATCAGGCCGACCAGTGTCACCAGCCCGATCTCGCTGTAAACATTCAACGTCCCGCCCGTAAAATAGAGCGCCGCCAGCGCGCCGGTCATGGAAAGCGGCACGGTGAGCATGATGATGAACGGATCGCGAAAACTTTCGAACTGCGCCGCCAGCACGAGGTAGATGAAGGCCAGGGCGAGCAGGAAGGTGACGGTGAGCGAGGAGGAAGACTGGCGGAATTCACGCGACTGGCCGTCGTAATCAATGGCGTAGCCAGGCTCAAGCATTTTGTCGGCGGTGGCGGCCATGAATTGCAGCGCCTCGCCCAGCGTGTAGCCGGGGGAAAGGTTGGCGCTGATCTTGACGGCGCGGCGTTGCGCGAAGTGGTTCAGTTCGCGGGGACTAACGGTTTCTTCCACGCTCAGCAGGTTGGCAAGCGGAACCATGTCGTTATTTTTGCCGCGCACGTAAATGTCTCGGATGTCTTCCGGCGTCACCCGTTCGACGTTTTCCACCTGCACGATGACGTCGTACTGTTCGCCGTCGCGCTTGAAGCGCGTCACCTGCCGCCCGCCGAGCATACTTTCCAGCGTGCGCCCGACGGTTTCGACCTGTACCTCCAGGTCGGCGGCGCGTTCGCGGTCGACGTGCACATTGAGTTCCGGCTTGTTCAGACGCAGGTCGGTATCGACGTTGTTCAGGCCGGGATTTTTGCTGATTTCCTGCACAAAGGCTTCGGTCACTTTGGCCAGTTCCTCGTAGGAGGCGCTGGTCATGATGACAAAATTGATCGGCTGCGAGCGCCCGCCCTGTCCGAGCGAGGGCGGCAGGGTGGGCACGGCGAGGACGCCGGGGATGGCGGCGAATTTCGGGCGCAGTTCTTCGGCAATCTCCTGCGCCGAGCGCTTTCTGTCCTTCCAGTCGGAGAGCCGCGCAAAAGACGAGCCGCGATTCAGAATCGGCACACCCACCGCAAGATTGTTGCGTTCGATTTCCGGGATCTGTTCGTAGATGGCCTCGATCTGGCGGGCGTATTTGTTCATGTATTCCAGCGTCGCGCCTTCCGGCCCGGTGAAGGAGCCGACGATGGTGCCCCGGTCTTCGGTGGGGGAAAGTTCCGATTTCATCGCGCCCAGCAGCCACGCGCCCGTCGCCGCGACCGCGAAAAAGAGGAGGACGACCACCCAGCGCCGCTGAAGGGCGGCGGAAAGTCCGCGTCGATAGCCCGAAGTCATCTGGTTCAGCCCGTTTTCAACGGCGACAAAAATGCGGTTGTGGCGGGTCTGGTGGCGCAGGAGTTGCGAGCACATCATCGGCGACAGGGTGAGCGCCACGCAGCCGGAGACCAGCACCGCCCCGGCCAGCGTCAGCGCGAATTCGATAAAGAGCTTGCCAGTGCGCCCGGTCATGAAGGCCACCGGCGCATACACGGCGGCCAGAGTGATGGTCATCGCCACCACCGCAAAGCCGATTTCCTTCGCCCCCTTGATGGCCGCCTCGCGGCGCGGCATTCCGTCCTCGATATGACGAAAGATATTTTCCAGCACCACAATCGCGTCATCGACCACCAGCCCGATTGCCAGCACCAGCGCCAGCAGCGTCAGGGTATTGATGGTAAAACCGAGGGCGAACATCAGGGTAAACACGCCGACCAGCGAAACGGGAATCGTCACCAGCGGTATCAGCGTGGCGCGCAGATTGCGGAGGAAGAAAAAGATAATCAGGATCACCAGCACGATGGATTCGAGAATGGTGGAAAACACCGCCTCAATGGAGCGGTCGATGAAGGTGGTGGTGTCGTAGGAGATTTCGCCTGCCATTCCCTCCGGCAGTCCGGCGATGATGCGCGGCAGTTCCTCCTGCAAGGCGTGCGCGAGTTCCAGCGGATTGGCGGTCGATTGCTTGATGAGACCCAGCGTGATCGCGCTCTTGCCATTGAAGCGGGAATCGTTGCGCTCGGATTCCGCCCCCACCTCCACCCGCCCCAGATCGGAAAGCCGCACCGGATAGCCATTGACCGTGCGAATGATGATGGCCGAAAACCCCGCCGCGTCCCGCAAATCCGTCTGCGCCACCACGGAAAACTCCCGCTGCGCGCTCTCGATGCGTCCGGCGGGCACTTCCACATTCTGTTTTCGGAGCGCCTCTTCCACATCCTGCACCGTCACCTGATAGGCCGCCAGCCGCGCCCGGTCAAGCCAGATTCGCATCGCAAAACGCCGCTCGCCGTAAATGCCCACATCGGCCATGCCGGGCAAGGTTTGCAGGCGCGGCTTGACAATGCGGGTGGCAAAATCGCTGATTTCCAGCGGCGAATGGCGGTCAGAAGAAAAGGAGACGCGGATGATCGGGTCGGCATCCGCCTCCACCTTGGCGATGACGGGTTCATCGACCTCATCCGGCAGCCGCCCGCGTGTGCGGGAGACGCGGTCACGCACATCGGAAGCCGCCGAATCCGGGTCGCGCTCCACCTTGAAACGCGCCGAAACCTGGCTGCGCTCGGAACGCGAGACGGAAGAAAGCACCTCCACCCCCTCAATCCCCGCCAGCGCGTCTTCCAGCGGCTTGGTAATCTGCGACTCGACAATCTCCGCCGACGCCCCCCGATAGGTGGTGGAGACCGTCACAATCGGCTCGTCAATCTTGGGATACTCGCGCACGGAAAGCCGACCGTAAGAGACGATGCCGAGCAGCATCACCACCAGTGAGAGCACCGTGGCGAAAACGGGGCGCTGGATGCAGATTTCAGAAATACGCATGGGGAGACCCTTTTAAAAAACGCTGCATAACGCCGTTCGCCCTGAGCTTGTAACACCGTTCGCCCTGAAGCGCTGTTGAAGGGCATTCCTTGCCGGCACAGGGGCAACGACGGCCTCAGCCTGAACAGTTGGGGGAGATTGGACATGGCGCGTTCTTTTTTTTAGCGTCGTTCTTTTGTGAGACATGAGGTTTTCTCTTTGCGGGTCTGGCGTTGAAGTGAGCCTGTCCGGGCGGGCGGATTTTTACACGGGGGATGGCGAAGGGGGCGACCTTTTCTCTGCCTGCCCCGTTTTTTGCGCTGCGTTCGCCTCGGGCGGGGCGGCCTGAGCGCTGTCTGTTGCCGTCACCGCCTGCCCGTCGCGGATTTTCAGTTGCCCGGAGACCACCACCGCATCCCCTTCCTGCAAGCCTTCCAGCACTTCCACCTGCCCACCCAGATGTTGCCCCAGACGCACCGGCACGGCCTTGACCTGGCCCGCCTCCACCCGGAACACCTGCGGCTGGCTGCCCGTCACCACGGCTTCATCGGGTACCATCAGCACATTTTCGCGCGCGCCAAAGGAAAGGCGCACACGCACGAACATGCCGGGGCGCAATTGTCCCTCCCGGTTTGCCAGCAGGGCGCGGCAGGAGACGGAGCGGCCATTGGCATCCACCAGCGGGTCAATGGCCGCCAGCGTCGCCTGAAGCCGCGCGGCGGGCAGGGCGTCGGAGGTCACTTCCAGCGTCAGCCCCCTGGCAAGACGATTCAGATAGGCTTCCGGCAGACGAAAATCGACTTTCAGGGTTTTGATGTCTTCCAGATTGATGAGTTCCTCGCCCTCGCGCACATAATCACCCACGCTCACCGTGCGGATGCCCACCACGCCATCAAACGGGGCGCGGATGCGGGTTTTTGCCAGACGGGCGACGGCCAGCGCCACATTGGCCTCCTGCACCTTCAGGGCGGCGCGGGTGTTGTCCAGCGATTGCTGACTGATGAATTTTTTCTGGAACAGGTCTTCATTGCGCCGCTGGTTGGCCTGCGCCAGCGCCAGATTGGCCTGCGCCTGCTGCAATTCCGCCGCCTGAATGCCCGCGTCCAGATTGATCAGGAGGCTCCCCGTTCTGACTTCCGCGCCATCCCCAAAATGGATTTTTTCAATCCGCCCGGAAGTCTCTGGCCGCAGCACCACGGATTCATTGGACTTTAAGGTTCCCACGGCGCTCACTTCATCCGGCAGACGGGCGCGCCGCACCCGCGCCGTCTCCACAACCGCCCCACGCCCCGCCGCCGACGTTTCCGCCGCCGCCCGAGGCGTGTTGTCCGTCTGATGCACCGCCCGCGCCGCAAACCCCAACCCGACCAGCCCGACCAGCACCAGAACAATCCTCCCGATGCGATGTTTTTTTACCATGCTCACTTCCTGTTGCAGGCAAGTCGCAGCCAAACGCCCCGCCTTCCATCGCCGCGCCGCGCCCGTAAACATGGCAAGACACGACGAAAAGAATAGATTGTACGGCGCGACACTGCCAGATGAATAATGAAAAATGTAAATATACATTGCAGAAAACGCCGCTAAGGAAACTCTGATTAACCCCGTTCGCCCTGAGAGCTTCTGTCGAAGGGCACTCCTGTAAAATCAAGGGCTTCGACAGGGCTTCAGCCCGAACGGTTAGAAGTTGTTCAGAGCTTCCCTAAAGCGCGGCGCGACGCGCAAAAAATCGCCAGCGGGACTGGCTCTTGCGGGGCTTGCATCAGGACGATTGCATGAACATCCAAATTCTGCGCGTAACGCAGGGGGCATCCGGGATGCGACATGTAGTCAATCCCCAAAAGATACACCCCGCCGTTCGCCCTGAAACTCTGTGTCGAAGGGCATGGTTCGACAAGCTCACCATGAACGGAAAATTGTGGGAACCGCGATATAAATGAGCCGCGCCCCGAAGAGGGCTTTGGCGACAGGGAATCAATGGTCAGGAGATTCATGCAATCGCCCCGGTGCTTGCACAAAAAAGGAAAACGCCGGTTGAAAATTTTGTTCAGGGTTCGGAAAACGCGGGCGGCGCTTCGGGTTCGGCAAGCGGTTCGGCCAACTCCGGTAAAAACGCCTGCAAACAAATCGCGGGTTCGATGCCCGGCGCGCCGCGCAGTTGCCGGGCTTCCACATCCGCCACCCCGACGCGAATCATGCCGAGCGCCTGCGCCGCCGCATAGGAAAGATCGACAATGCGGACTTTGTGGCGCGGATGCATCCGGTCATTGACCCACACCACCACGCAATGCGTCATCCCCCGGCGGCGCACGGCAATCCAGCTTCCCAGCGGAAAACGATTGCTGGCCGCCGTAAAGACGCGGGCGTCAAAACGCTCGCCATTGGCGGTGCGCCGCCCCTGAAACTTGTCCGTTTTGCCGTAATAACTGGCCTTGCCCAACAAGACCGCGCCCACCATTCTGGGCGCGAGTTTCAAGGCGGGTTCGCCGGTCTGATCCGGCAGGTTTTCCGGGAGGCGGAGGGAGGCGTTTTTTGGCGCAGGTTCTGATGCGCTTTCTGGCGCATTTTCCTGCCCGTTTTGGGGGGCGGAGGCCACGTTGAGCGTATCCGCTTCCGGTCTTGCCGCCTGACTTTTGTCCGGCCCCTCTGCCGGCTCCAGTGCCGCGCAGGCGAACAGACCCGCCGCCAGCAAGGTCACGGCAAACGCCCGCGCCGCCTTACACCACGCGGGTTTGCGCTTCATCGCCCTGCCGAGCCGCAATGTGGCCGATCTGCCAGACGGCTTCGCCGCTCTGGCGCAAACTTGCCAGCGCCGTTTCGACAGCATCCGCCGCCACGATCACCACCATGCCGATGCCGCAATTGAACACCCGGTGCATTTCATCTTCCGCCACCTGCCCTTCAGCCTGCATCCAGTCAAAGAGCTTCGGGCGCGGCCAGGCGGATTTTTCCAGCACGGCCACCGTCTGTTCGGGCAACACACGCGGCACATTTTCCAGCAAACCACCGCCGGTGATGTGCGCCATGCCTTTCACCTTCACTTTTTCCAGCAGCGCCAGAATGGATTTGACATAAATGCGCGTCGGCGCCATCAGCGCCTCGGCAAGCGTCCGCTCGTCCTCAAATCTGGCGTTCAGGTCGGGATGGGCGCGATCGATGATCTTGCGCGCCAGCGAATAGCCGTTGGAATGCGCGCCGGACGAAGCCAGCCCCAACACCACGTCGCCCGGACAAATCTCGCGCCCGGTAATGATGTTTGCCTTTTCCACCACGCCGACGGCAAACCCGGCCAGATCGTATTCGCCCTCCGGGTACATGCCGGGCATTTCCGCCGTTTCGCCGCCGATCAGGGCGCAACCGGCCAGTTCGCAACCTTTGGCGACGCCGCCCACCACGGCGGCGGCGGTGTCTACGTCCAGCTTGCCGCAGGCGAAATAATCGAGGAAAAAGAGCGATTCCGCGCCCTGCACCAGAATGTCATTGACGCTCATGGCCACCAGATCCTGCCCCACGGTGTCGTGCCGGTTGAGCGCAAAGGCCAGTTTCAGCTTGGTGCCCACGCCATCGGTACCGGAAACCAGCACCGGCTCCCGGTAACGCTTGGGCACCTCAAACAGCGCCCCAAAGCCGCCAATGCCGCCCAGCACGCCCTCGCGCAAGGTTTTTTTGGCCAACGGCTTGATGCGATCCACCAGCGCGTCGCCCGCGTCAATGTCCACCCCGGCGTCACGATAGGAAAGGGAAGTTTTTTGTTGAAGAGTCATGTCGTTCTCGAACCCGCCCAAACGCATGAGGCATTCAGGCAAAGCGCTCATTTTACCCGAAAGCCGCCCTGAACCCGAAACGGCTTGCGCGATACCCCAGGGAACCTCTGATTAATCCCGTTCGCCCTGAGAGCTTCTGTCGAAGGGCATTCCCTGTAAAATCAAGGGCTTCGACAGGGCTTCAGCCCGAACGGTTAGAAGTTGTTCAGAGTTTCCCTA
>JAITNI010000131.1 GCA_031290535.1 Zoogloeaceae bacterium | reverse complement strand
ATCATGATGCGGGTCATGCTGTCCAGTTTGTCTTCGGGCAGGGGCAGGAAGCGGGGAGTGTCGTCGCCGTCAATGGAGAGGGAAATATTTGCCAGAATTTCCTGCGGGGTCATGGCCTTACCTTCCGAGCGGGTCGAGTAGACCACAAACAGGCTATAGGCCTTGAGTTCGGTAAACACATTGTTCAGCATGACGGTCTGGGCGGGGTTGGTCTCCCCGGCGGTTTTTTCCTCAAGCAACCTGTCCCAGAACGCATCCGGCAACCAGAAGGCAAAATCAAAATTGCCCGGCGAGTGAAAGGCTATCCGCATGTATTGCGTCAGCAGCGTCTGGGCGCTGGAGGCGGCGCGGGTTTCCTGGGCGAGGGCGGGAGCCAGACAGCAGGGAAGGAGAGAACAGGCCGCGAGGCAGAGGGCGAGAAAGCGTTTTTTCATCATGATGTCCTTTATTGCAGGGGGTTGCCCATAAAAGGGCTGTAAAGAGAGGGGACTTGCTTACCCCGCCAGCGCGCTTTTTTGCGCCGCGACCAGTTGGCGGATGCCAGTCTCCGCCAAATCCAGCAAAATATTGAGCTGCGGGCGTGAAAACGGCTCTCCTTCCGCCGTGCCCTGAATTTCGACCAGACCGCCGCTGCCGGTCATGATGACGTTCATGTCGGTATCGCAGCCGGAATCTTCCGGGTAGTCGAGGTCAAGAACGGGGGTTTGCTGCCAGAGGCCGACGGAGACCGCCGCCACGGGTTCCCGGAGCGGGTTTTGTGCGAGTTTTCCCGCCGCCCGCAAACTTTCGCAGGCGTCGAACAGCGCCACCCACGCGCCGGTGATGGCGGCGCAGCGTGTGCCGCCATCGGCCTGCAAGACGTCGCAATCCAGCGTAATCTGGCGTTCTCCCAGCGTGGCAAGATTCATCACCGCCCGGAGCGAACGGCCAATCAGGCGCTGGATTTCCTGCGTGCGTCCGGTTTGCTTGCCTCTGGCGGCCTCGCGGGGCGAACGGGTGTGGGTGGCGCGGGGCAACATGCCGTATTCCGCTGTCACCCAGCCCTGTCCCTTGCCGCGCAAAAAGGACGGCACGTTTTCTTCGACGCTGGCGGTGCACAGGACGCGGGTGTGGCCGATTTCGATCAGCACGGAACCCTCGGCGTGGCGGGTGAACTGGCGGGTGATCGTCACAGGGCGCAACTGGTCGGCGGCGCGCTGGCTGGGACGGGAAAACGGGGGAGGGACAGCGGTAGTCATGGCGATTCCTTATTTTTTGGAACTGAATTTGGCGATGGCGGCGTGGATTTCCTGAATGGCGGCTTCGATTTCCTCGTCCGAGAGATCGGGTTTTGCGCGCACGCGATGTCCGAAATCATCCAGAATGGTATTGACCTCGCGCGCCCCCATAGTGTCGGTCGACACGGAACTGGGGCCGCTTTCCTCGTAATCTTCTTCCCAGCGCGCCACGACCAGGGAAAGATTGTCGCCGCCGGGGCCGCTTTCCGTTTCCAGTTGGCGGATGAAGCGGGGCGCGGCTTCCATCAGGTTGGCGTCGCGCAACGCCGTCAGGAGCGCGTCGTTTGAGGTCGCGCCCCAGATGCCGTCGGTGCACAGGAGCAGCAGGTCGCCGGATTCCAGCGGCGTGGGGCGGGAAAATTCCACTTCCGGCAGACTGCGGCTGCCAAGGCAACTATAGACCTTGTTGCGGTCAGGATGATTTTGCGCCTGTTCCGGGGAAATCAGCCCTTCGTCCAGCATGTAGCGCACTTGTGAGTGGTCGCGTGTCTGGCGGATGACGCGGTTTTTGCGGATCAGGTACAGGCGCGAATCGCCCGCGTGCACCCAGTAGGCGATATTGTCCTGCACGACGCAGGCCACCAGCGTGGTGCGTGGGGAATCGCGCAGCCGGTGGTTTTCGGCGTAGTCGAGAATGGCGTAGTGGGCGTGATCGACATTTTCCTGCAAGAACAGGAACGGGTCGGCCAGCGTGGGCTGCGCTTCGCGCTGGAAAGCGCTCACCAGTGTTTGCGCCGCGATCTGGGCGGCGATTTCGCCATAATGGTGTCCGCCCATGCCGTCGGCGACGACCATCAACAGCGCGTCGCGGGAATAGCTGTGGGCAATGCGGTCTTCATTGTTGGGGCGACCGCCCTGGCGACTTTCCTGATAAATCGTAAATCTCATGATAGGGTTCTATCGACGATGATGGGGTTGAATTTGTGGACGAGGCGCTTCAGCCAGGAGCCGGAGGACTTGCCCGCGCCCGACTCCCTTTTTTCCGCGCCTTCCGCCAGCGCTTTTTGCAGGGCGAAGGCGCTCTGCACGCGCTCCAGATAGTCGAGGCAAAGGCAGTGGTCGATGGTGGACAGCAACTGTTCGGAAAACTCGCCTTCCCAGCGCACACTGGCGGGAATGATCTGGTCATGCTTCTGGCGCTCGTCCGCCGGTTGCGGCGAGACGCCGGAAAGGCAGGTGTAGAGCGTCGCGCCCACGCTGTAGATGTCGCTCCACGGGCCGATGGACTTGCGCGTGCCGTAATGCTCGGGGGAGGCAAAGCCCGGCGTATACATGGGGGAGAGCATGGCTTCCGAGGAAATCAACGCCTGCCGCACAGAACCAAAATCAATCAGCACCGGTTTTTTGTCGGCGCGCAGATAAATGTTGGAGGGCTTGATGTCCAGATGCAGGAGGCGCTGCGAATGCACCACCCTGAGGCCGTTCAGGAGCCGGATGAAGACATTGCGGATAAAATGCTCGGTGACGTAGTTCTGGTACTTGCGGATGAAGGTTTGCAGGGTGCAGCCGCGCATGTATTCCATCACCAGATACACGGTTTCGTTGGCGCGGAAAAAATTGGTCACGCGCACCACGTTGGGATGGTTGAGGCGCGAGAGCGCCCGACCTTCCTCAAAAAAACTTTTCATGCCGTGGCGAAACAGGCCCAGATGTTCCTCGCCCACCGTCGGCACGATGGCTCCCGGCCCGCGCAGGGCCAGCTTGTTGGGCAGGTATTCCTTGATGACCACCTCGCGGAACAGTTTGTCATGCGCCAGATAAACCACGGAAAAGCCGCCCAGCGAGAGCTGGCGGTCAATCGTGTATCCTTCCAGCTCAAAGCCGTTCGGGAGCGCCGCGTTGCCTTGTGGTTCCATGTGCCTGGGTCTTTGGGTGTCTTGTGGGGTCAACGTTGTGACGAGTATGATTCGGAGCTTCGGATTGTCCGGTCTTTTGCCCCGGACTGTAAAGGTTTCTTGTCAAGAATAGAGGTTTAGATGATTTACAGCATGACGGGCTATGCCGCCCAAAGCCGCGAATTTGGCGGGGGAACGCTGCATATGGAACTCAAAAGCGTCAATTCGCGTTTTCTGGATCTCCATTTTCGCATGGCCGACGAACTGCGCGCCTCGGAACTGGGCATTCGGGAAAAAATCAGCGCCCTCGTCAAACGCGGCAAGGTGGAATGCCGCCTCGCCTTTACCCCCGCCCGCCCCACGGGCGAACAAAGCCTGAATCTGGAACAGATCGGGCATCTGCACACGCTCGACGCCCAGGTGCGCGCCCTGCTGCCGGAAGCCCGCCCGCTGTCCGTGCGCGATGTGCTCGCCTGGCCGGGCGTTCTGGGCGATGAAGCGGTGGATTTTGCCACATTTGCGCCCAACATTCTGGAATTGCTGGAGACGACGCTGGCCGAATTCAACGCTTCCCGCGCCCGAGAGGGCGAAAAACTGGCCGCCGTGATTCTGGAGGCCGCCCGCCAGATGCGCGGGCTGGCGACAGAAGTCGCGCCCCACATTCCGGCGGCGCAGGCGAGTTTAAGCGAAAAACTCCGGGCGCGGCTGACGGAAGCCCTGAGCGCGGCGGGGATCGAAGGCGCGGCGGACGAAAGCCGGGTGTTGCAGGAAGTCACCCTCTTTGCTGCCCGCATCGACGTGGCCGAGGAACTCGCCCGCCTCCACACACATCTGGACGAACTGGAACGCATCTTCCGGGTGGGCGGCAGCGTCGGCAAGCGGCTTGATTTTCTGATGCAGGAATTGAACCGCGAAGCCAACACCCTGGGTTCCAAAGCCGCCGTCACCGTCGTCACCCAAACCGCCATGCACCTGAAATTGCTCATCGAACAAATCCGCGAGCAGGTGCAGAATCTGGAATGAAGCCAATGCCCGAATCTTTTCCGCCGCTGGCCTTCGAGGCCAAAATCTGCCCGCCCGAGGAACTGTCGTGCCGCGCCGCGCTGTTGCCCGCGCCGCGTGTGTTTACCAATGGCTGCTTCGACATTTTGCACCGGGGGCACGTCACCTATCTGGCCGAAGCCCGCGCACTGGGGGCATCGCTGATCGTCGCCCTGAATTCCGACGCCTCGGTCAAACGGCAGGGCAAGGGCGACGACCGCCCCATCAACCCGCTTTGGGATCGTCTGGCGCTGATCGCGGCGCTGGAGAGCGTCGCGCTCGTCACCTGGTTCGAGGCCGACACGCCGCTGGAAGTCCTCCTCGCCTGCCGCCCGGAAATTCTGGTCAAGGGCGGCGACTGGCCGCTGGCGCGCATCGTTGGGGCAAAGGAAGTGCGCGACTGGGGAGGGGAAGCGCATTCCATCCCCTTCCGCCACGCCACCTCCACGACGGCGCTCCTCCACAAAATCCGCCGCTAGCGGAGGTTGGCGGCTACAATCGTTCTCTTTTTCAACAGGAGCCGGTCATGATTCGGGTTGTCGCAAGCGGTACGGTACAGGAAGGACATCTGGAGGCTGTTCTGAAAATCTT
>JAITNI010000032.1 GCA_031290535.1 Zoogloeaceae bacterium | reverse complement strand
TAAAGGCATGGTTTTTATCATGCTTACCTGTTCTTTGTGTGGAAGAAGTTTTGCAATAAATCCAATATCTATGGAACCGCCAGATATACCAACAAAAAAAATTGGGGAAGGTTTGAGGTGTCCATGTAAAACCTGTTCTGGATACATTTCTTACATTGAAGATTCTCCTGGTTTTTGGGGGTGTGGGGAATGCGGTTCTACATGGTTCAACAAGGACGACCTGTTTAGAGATATTGAAAATATTTCTAAACAATACAGTTATAGGCAAAAGGTTTATATTAAGGATAAAAAATTTTGTTTTTTACCTGTTGATTTAGAAAAGGAGCCGAAAAATTACGAAAAATTAGTTGAAAATGAATGGAATGAATTGTGAGCGCGGTAGGCTGGGTTAGCCTCATCAACCCAGCGATTGCTATCTATTTCAACTCTTTCGTCATTTGACTGATTATGTTGTTCAACGCCAAAAGCATCTTTTATTAACAGCCATATCGCGTAAACTCCTGTCCGTGATACCGCTTGTTATTGACGTATTCCTGCGCCAGAAACGCGCATGGCGTTTCAAAAACAACAAAATTTTATCCTGTCGCTTGAAATTCTGCCCAATGTGTCATACAGTCAATGTCATTCTTCTGGAGTTTGCTCATGAATTCCCCGCATTCGTCTGCTGCCGCTGTTCGCATCAATGCCCGCCTGTCGGGTCAGGACGCCCTGCATTTTCGGGAATTGCAGCACCTGAGCGGTCGTTCTTCTTCTGATCTGTTGCGCGACGCCTTGCGCGAATATCATGCTACCCATGTTCGCGCACAGCGCGACCCGCTGGCCTTGCTGGCGGGTTATATCGGCGCGGGCGATGGCCCGGAAGACTTATCCAGCCGCTACAAGGCATATCTGGATGAGGCGCTGGACAACAAGGTGTCCCATGATTCTGACCGATAGCGGCTTCTGGGTGGCGCTGGGCAATCGCCGTGACCACCATCATGCCGCCGCGCTCGCCGCCGCAGAACATTGGGCAAAGGAGGGTTTCGTGACCACCTGGCCGGTCTTGACAGAGGTGGCGCATCTACTGGTGGCGCGGGTCGGGGTGCAACAGGCGCTTGATTTCATCGACGCCATCGCCAAAGGCGCGGCCAGCCTCCCGCCGCCGCCGGAGGACGCGCTGGAACGTACCGCCCATCTGATGCGTCGTTACCACGATTTACCGATGGATTTGGCGGATGCTTCTCTGGTCATTCTTGCGGAACAACTGGGCGAGGGACGTATTCTGAGCACCGATCTGCGCGACTTCGCAGGCTATCGCTGGAAAAACACCCGGCCTTTCAATAATCTGCTTTTACCTTGAAAAAATCCCTCGCCTCTGCGTTCTGGTTTCTGCTCGCCATCTTCCTGTTGGCCGGAAACGCCAGCGCCGTGATTGCGCCGCACGGCCAGATCGTGGGGTGGGACGCGCTGACGAATCCTGAATCCCTCCTGCGGGACGCCGGGGGGGGTGCGTAACTGCTATGACGCGCTGGGGCAGGCGGGGATGAAACCGCCTGGTCAATGCTGGAAACTGGAACGGTTCCGTCCCCGGTTTTCCGGGCGGTTTCTCCGGGCTATCCACTGGCGTGGGCGTGTGAAATAATTCCCGCCTTTGTGTCGCCGGGAAGCGTGGATGGACGTCCGAACCCTGTATGAAAAATTATGGTCAAGTCATGTTGTCCGGGAAGAGCCGGACGGCACCGCGCTGATCTACATCGACCGCCACCTGATTCATGAAGTCACCAGCCCACAGGCGTTCGAGGGGCTGAAGCTGGCCGGGCGCAAGCCTTGGCGGGTGTCGTCCATCGTGGCGACCGCCGACCACAACACGCCGACCGAGCATTGGGACGAAGGCATCAAGGAGCCGGTTTCCCGGTTGCAGGTCGAGACGCTGGACGCCAATCTGCGCGCGGTCGGGGCGCTCGCCTATTTTCCGTTCCGCGACGCGAAGCAGGGCATCGTTCATGTGATCGGCCCGGAGAATGGCGCGATTCTGCCGGGGATGACGGTGGTATGTGGCGATTCGCATACCTCCACCCACGGCGCGTTCGCGGCGATGGCGCATGGCATCGGCACTTCCGAGGTCGAGCATGTGTTGGCGACCCAGTGTCTGGTGCAGAAGAAATCGAAAACCATGCTGATTCGCGTCGACGGCCAGCCTGGCAAGGGCGTGACCGCCAAGGATGTGGCGCTCGCCATCATCGCCAGAATCGGCACGGCGGGGGGCACGGGTTACGCGCTGGAATTTGGCGGCTCGGCCATTCGCGGCCTGAGCATGGAAGGGCGGATGACGCTCTGCAACATGGCGATCGAGGCCGGGGCGCGGATGGGGCTGGTGGCCGCCGATGACGTGACCATCGACTATCTGAAAGATCGCCCGTTTGCGCCGCAGGGCGTGGAGTGGGGCAGGGCGGTGACGTACTGGCGCACCCTGCATTCCGACGCGGGCGCGGTGTTCGACCACACGGTGGCGCTGAACGCGGCGGAGATTCTGCCGCAAGTGACCTGGGGCACTTCGCCGGAAATGGTGTTGCCGGTCACGGCCACGGTGCCCAATCCCGAGCGGGAAAAAGACCCGGTTCGGCGCGAGGGCATGGCGCGCGCGCTGCAATACATGGGGCTGCAAGCGGATATGCCGATCACGTCGATCAAAATCGACAAGGTGTTCATCGGCTCCTGTACCAATTCGCGCATCGAGGATTTGCGTCAGGCGGCGGCGGTGCTGAAAGGTCGCCGCAAGGCCGACAGTGTGAGGCTGGCGCTGGTGGTGCCGGGTTCCGGGCCGGTGAAGCGGCAGGCGGAGGCGGAAGGGCTGGACAGGATTTTCATCGCCGCCGGTTTCGAGTGGCGCGAGCCGGGCTGCTCGATGTGTCTCGCCATGAACGCCGACCGCCTGGAGCCGGGCGAACGTTGCGCGTCGACCTCGAACCGCAATTTTGAAGGGCGCCAGGGGCCGGGCGGGCGCACCCATCTGCTGAGTCCGGCGATGGCGGCGGCGGCGGCGATTGCCGGGCATTTCGCCGATGTGCGCGAGATTCTCTAATCCTCACAGGAACGGAA
>JAITNI010000342.1 GCA_031290535.1 Zoogloeaceae bacterium | reverse complement strand
GGTTTTCAATAACAACAGGATTTTTCCAGACCTGTATTGTCCTGTAGGTCGGGTGAGCGAAGCGTCACCCGACCGACGCTTGCTTGAGCACGACAACAGCAATACACGGCATCACTTGGGCAGATTCACCCGCCGAACCAAGGTCGTAGTATCGCGGAAACGCGAAATGGTGGAGCTGACCTTACGCATCTGGCACGCGATCACCACGACAGACCTGTTCGAATCGCTTCAAAACATCGCACTTTCTATATATAGATAAACGCTCTCCGTTGCGTTACATCTGTGGCGCGGCAAAAAGTCTGACCATTACAAGACGCTCATGACGCTGAGAGTGGATAGCCGCTATCCTCTCAAGGAAGGCGATACGGGTCTTATGTATCTGCGCCGCGACCAGACCGGCGTGTATACAACCCATGTATGTTCAGGAAATTCGTTACAAGGAGGTTACCACTGGCGTTTAGCGTTTGAACGGAAACAGGCGGCTAATGCCCGCAACCTCTGCGAACCCACAAAAATGGAGATGCAGAGCGCTTATGATCGTGCGGATCTTGTGGTGTATGCCAAGATTGAACGTATTGTCAGAAAGGGCTTGAAGTGGTATGCCGATTTGAACATTCGGAAATCCTGGAAAACAGGTGCAGTGCAACGCGACGTGCGGATTTCGATCGGGGATGCGCGTGAAGATTGCGGGTACTATCCTGTTCCTGGGATGACGCATATTCTGTACTTGCGCCGTGACAAAAGCGGAGCATTTTCAACCGATGCCTATTCCGGGAATATGCACGAAGAAACCGATCTTACGTGGGCGATTGCGAATCGCTGCTTTAGGAACAAGACGCAAGAAGAACGTTGTAGCGAGGATAAATATCCGTTTTTTCAACACATGCAGTGGCTCGATTCGCAGGAGCATCGCCATGCAGGCAAAAATCCTGACGCTGTGCACAACGACGCGGCAAGCCTTCTTCGGACGGAACCGGAATGAATGGAACCGGGAGGTCGGGTCAGGCCGCAGGCCGTACCCCGACATTTCCGGCCTTTCAAAGACCGGAAACGTCCGGGGTTATTTGACGCTTTGAGGTTGGGTGACGCGGCGCGAATCCCCGGCCTACGCCTGTTGTCAGAATGCCGCAACCGCTGCTGTCCCCTGTTCATGCGATTACCCTTCTCCCGCGCATCCGAATCAAACCAATTTCCCGACAAACTGCTACACTTCGCCCATCGCCCTAGCTTGACGTCTTCCATCCAAAATGTATACCGCCGCTGGTCAGCTTGACCGGGAACAACTGGTTCAGCAGTATCTCCCGCTTGTCAGGCGCATCGCCCATTATCTGATCGCGCGTCTTCCCGCCAATGTGCAACTGGAAGACCTGGTTCAGAATGGCATGATGGGTCTGCTGGACGCGCTGTCGCGTTACGAGGAGGGCTTGGGGGCGCAGTTCGAGACCTACGCCAGCCAGCGCATCCGGGGCGCGATGCTGGATGGCCTGCGGGAAAACGACTGGCTGCCGCGCCATCTGCGCCGCGAAATGCGCCGGGTGGAGGCGGCCCTGCAACGGCTGGAACAGCAACATGGCCGCGCCCCGAGTGAGACGGAACTGGCGGAAAATCTCGACATGCCGCTGCCGCAATACCAGAAATTGTTGCAGGAAGCGCGCGGGCATCAGCTTTTGTATCTGGAAGATTTTTCCCACGAAGAGGGCGATGATTTTCTGGAGCGCCACCTGGGGAGGAGCGAGGAAGACCCCTCTGTGCTGCTGGAAAACAAGGATTTACGCCAGAATCTGACCCGCGCCATCAGCACCCTGCCGGAACGCGAACAGCTCATGATGGCGCTCTATTATGACGAGGAACTGAACCTGCGCGAAATCGGCGCCATCATGGGCGTCACGGAATCGCGGGTTTGCCAGTTGCACAATCAGGCCATCAGCCGCATTCGCAGCCGTCTGTTCGGCGCAGGCGCAGGCAACAAGAAAGACGGGAAGAAAACCGGAAAAGGAAATCAGAATGGATAAAATCAGTCTTGTCGGCCTCATCATCGGCATTGGCGCGATTCTGGGCGGTCAGGTGCTGGAAGGCGGCAAGGTCGGTTCGCTCGTCCAGCCCACCGCCCTGTTGATCGTGCTGGGCGGCACGTTTGGAGCCGTGATGCTGCAAAGCCCGTTCCACGCTTTTCGGCGCGGGTTTCGGATGCTGGCCTGGGTTATTTTTCCGCCCGTCCTCCAGCACCAGCGCATGATTGACGAAATGACGCAATGGAGCTTTCTCTCGCGCCGGGAAGGGCTGCTGGCGCTGGAAAATATCGCCAACCAGATTCAAGACCCTTTTACCCGCAAGGGGCTGCAATTGCTGGTCGATGGCGCGCCGCCCGAACGGCTGCGGGAAGTGATGGAAGTCGAACTCAACACCTACGAAGAAGAAATGCGCCAGGGCGCAAAAGTCTGGGAGTCCGCTGGCGGCTATTCGCCCACCATCGGCATTCTGGGCGCGGTGCTGGGGCTGATTCACGTCATGGAAAACCTGAGCGACCCCTCCAAACTCGGCGCGGGCATCGCCGTGGCGTTTGTGGCGACCATCTATGGCGTCGGCATGGCAAACCTCGTGTTTTTACCCGTCGCCAACAAACTGAAAGCCTATATTGCCCGTCAGGTCACGGCCAAAGAAATGTTGCTTGACGGCCTGATGGGCGTCGCCATCGGCGACAACCCCCGCATCATCGAAAGCCGCCTGCAAGGCTATGTGTTTACCGAACCCCGGCGCGAAAAAAATCGTGCCGGGCGTCGATCATAACGCCGGGGAAGACTTTCATGGCGCGCAAAAGACGGCAACGCCCGGAAGAACACGACAACCACGACCGCTGGCTGGTTTCCTACGCGGATTTCATTACCCTGCTGTTTGCGTTTTTTGTGGTCATGTACGCGCTTTCTTCCATCAACGAAGGAAAATACCGGATTTTGTCCGACTCCCTGAGCAATGCCTTTCGCAATGTCAGCCACGAAACCGGGCAGATCATGGACGCCCCCGAAGGCACGCCGCCCATGCCCGTACCGCTCCTTAGACCGGACAAGAACGTGGCGGCGGAGGAGGCCAAGACGCGCCAGCGCAACCGGATGCGCGACATGGCGAAGGAAATCATGGAGGCGCTGGCCCCGCTCGTCAAGGAAGGCAAGGTGCGAGTGCTGGAATCGAGTCGCGGCGTGATGGTGGAAATCAACGACAGCGTACTGTTTGCCCCCGGTCAGGCCAACCTCGCCCCGCTTTCCGCCAACGCATTGGCCGCTGTGGGCGAGGTGATCGCGCAGACGGAGTTTCCCGTCACCATCGAAGGCCACACCGACACCATGCCGATCAGCACACCGCAATTTCCCTCCAACTGGGAACTGTCCGCTGTGCGCGCTACCACTGTGCTGCGCCTCTTCGCCGCCAGCGGCGTTGGTCAGGAACGGCTGACGGCCATCGGCTACGGCGAGCAACGCCCGGTCGAGAGCAATGACACCGTCACAGGCCGCGCCAGAAACCGGCGCGTGACCATCGTCATCGATTCCGCCATCCCGGAAACGCCGACCGAAGTGCCGACGGAGTTAAAGCCCGAAGCATAGGGCAACCCCATGATCCTTCCTATTGGCGGGAGCGCGCAAAATTTGACGGAAACCCTGCGGAAGGGCAATCGCACAAACGTTCAAATCCTGCGCGTAGCGCAGCAACTCATTCCTCCCCTGATAAGGGGAGGTGCAGGAGGGGTTTGGGATGGTGGCAATCTGAAGAACCCCAAACCCCCTCAATTCCCCCTTGTCAAGGGGGAAGCCCCATCTGGAACCGCTTGGCCTTGTGCAAGTCAGCCGCGCCGGAACCCTTGAAGTTTCAACGCATATTTTTGATCAAAAACCGTTCCGGGGCGAGGGCGTGCGTCAGGTCGTATTCCAGTGGCAAGGGGTCGCCGTTCATGCGGCTGGCGAGGAGGTCGGCCATCAGGGCAGACCAGACGATGCCCCGCGAGCCAAAGCCTTGCAGACACCATAGGCCGGGTTGCGCGGGCGGGTGGCGGCGTGGGGAACGCTGGGGGTCGGGATGCAGATCGGGCATCGCGCCGACCATCGGCAGGCGGTCGGGGGACATGGGGCGAAAGCCGACCCGACCTCGCAACGCCTCCGGGACTGCCTGTGCCGCAAAGCCGGGCAGCAGGCCATTGAGTTTATGCAGGTTTTCCAGATGTTCTGCCGGACGCTCAGCAGCGTCCATATCGTCCAGCAGATAGCTTGCCCCCGCCACCCGCAGGCCATCCACCAGCGGCGTGACATAGCCCTGACCGCACACCAGCAGATTCAACGCAGGCGTGCTGGCGGCGGGGAGCCAGGTGACCTGTCCCCGTGCCGCCTTTTGCGGCAGCCAGGCAAAAGGGGCAAAGCGGGGCGCGTCGACGCCGCTGGCCATGACAAGATGCGGCGCGGCGGCCAATATTTTTCCGTCGGCATCCAGCGCCTGCCATGTTCCATCCATTCGGCGAATTCCGGCCACCGGGCAAGCGCAGCGCAGGGTGATGCGTTCCGGGAACAAGCGCAGGTTGGCTTCGCACAAGGAGGGCGGCTGCACCCAGCCGCCGAGCGCAAAATACCAGCCGCCGCGTTCCACCGGCCAGCCCAGCAGGGCGCTGGCGGCGGTTTTGTCCAGATATTGCAAAAGTTCTGGCGGCAGGCGCAGGCGTGCGGCGGCCCTGGCTTGCGTGGCTTCATGCGCCGCGTCGCGGGCCAGATGCATGGCGCCGCTTTGCCCCCAACGCGCGGGCGTTCCGGCTTCTTCCAGCATTTTCAGGTGGTTTAAGGCAGCCAAAAAACCGGCGCGGGTTAAACGCGCCAAAAAGTTGTCGTCCGCCGAGGGCAGCGGGCGCATGACCCCGGCCAGATTGCCGGATGCGCCCTGACCGGGCTTTTGGGCGCGCTCCAGCACTTCCACCTGCCAGCCTCGCGCCGCCAGTGCGGCGGCGGCGGAACTGCCCGCCACGCCCGCGCCAATCACCAGCGCCCGTTGTTCGGAAGACGCGACGGCGGGGTAAGGATGCGGCTTTTGGGAACGGTACGCGCCCACCAGCATCTGCCGCTTGCCCGCAAAGCCGGGACGTTTTTCCAGCGCAAACTCGTTGGCGGCGAGCGCTTCGCGCAGGGAACCCGCCACCGACCAGGTGGCAAGCGTCGCGCAGGGCGCGGCAAGGCGGGCGATGGCTTTGCAGAGTTCCGGCGACCAGAGATCGGGGTTTTTCGCCGGGGAAAATCCGTCCAGATAAAAAGCGTCGGCGGCCAGCATGAGGCGGCGCAATTCCCGGCTGGCGTCGCCCAGCACCAGCGTCAGCGTCACTTGCCCCTGCTCGAGAAAAATCCGGTGGATGCCGGGGGTCAGCACCGGCCAGCGGGCGCGCAGTTCTGCCGCCAGCGGCGCGAATTGCGGCCAGGCGGCCTGCGCTCGCGCCAAATCCGATCGGCTTAAGGGATGTTTTTCGACCGAGACAAAATGCAGGCGGCGGCAAGGGGAAGCGGACGCCCGCCACGCCGCCCAGGTGACAAGAAAATTCAGCCCCAGTCCAAAGCCGGTTTCCAGAATGACAAACTGTTCGCGTCCCTGCCAGCGTTCCGGCAAACCATTGCCGCCCAAAAACACATGCCGCGCCTGCTCCGGCCCACCGTGGCAGGAGTGATAGACGTCGTCATACTGTTCGGAGTACGGCGTGCCGTCAGGGGCGAAGGTAAGCAGGGCGGGTTGCAAGGTGGGGGCGGGTCATCCGCCCTGCTCAGGCCGCATCTGCGGAAACAGAATCACATCCCGAATCGCCGGACTGTCGGTCAGGAGCATCACCAGCCGGTCGATGCCGATGCCGCAGCCGCCGGTGGGAGGCAGGCCGTATTCGAGGGCGCGGATGTAATCGGCGTCGTAGTACATCGCTTCCTCGTCGCCAGCGTCCTTGGCCTTGACCTGTTCCTGGAAGCGGGCGGCCTGGTCTTCCGGGTCGTTCAGTTCGGAAAAACCGTTGGCGATTTCGCGCCCGACGATGAACAATTCAAAACGTTCGGTGATTTCCGGGTTGGCGTCGGAGGCGCGGGCGAGGGGGGAGACTTCCACCGGATAGTCGATGATGAAAGTCGGCTCCCAAAGCTGGCTTTCGGCGCAGGCTTCAAAAAGTTGCAGTTGCAGCGCGCCGAGGCCGCCGGGTTTGACGGATTCGCCAAAGGCTTTGATCTTCGCCTTCAGCCAGTCGACGTCCCGCAATTCCGCCTCGCTGAATTCCGGGTGCTGCTGGCGGATGGCCTGACTGATGGTGAGGCGGTGGAAGGGTTTGGAGAGGTCGAGTTCCCGCCCCTGATAACTGAATATCTCGGTATTCAGCGCCTCGCGGGCGACATGGCGCAGCAACCCCTCGGTGAAATCCATCAGGCTTTTGTAGTTGGCATAGGCTTCGTAGAATTCCATCATGGTGAATTCCGGGTTATGCCGGGGGGAAAGTCCCTCGTTTCTGAAATTGCGATTGACCTCGAACACCTTTTCAAAGCCGCCGACCACCAGCCGCTTCAGGTACAGTTCCGGCGCGACGCGCAGGTACATCCCCATGTCCAGCGCGTTGTGGTGGGTGACGAAGGGTTTCGCCGTCGCCCCGCCGGGAATCGGGTGCAGCATCGGGGTTTCCACCTCCATGAAGCCATGCCCGCACATGTAGTGACGCAGGCTCTGGATCATGCGGCTGCGGGCGGCGAAGGCGAAACGGGTCTCCTCGTTCATGATGAGATCGACATAACGCTGACGATATTTGAGTTCCACATCGGTCAGGCCGTGGAATTTGTCCGGCAGCGGACGCAGGGATTTGGTGAGCAGAAAGAGTTCGCCCGCCTTCACCGAGAGTTCGCCGGTTTTGGTTTTCATCAGCGTGCCCACGGAGCCGACGATGTCGCCGATGTCCCAACGCTTGAAATCGGCATAGACGGCTTCGCCGACGCCATCCCGGCTCACGTAAAGCTGGAGGCGTCCCGACAAATCCTGAAGGGTGACGAAGGACGCCTTGCCCATCACCCGCTTCAGCATCACCCGCCCCGCGACGCGCACCTGTACGGGCAGAGCCTCAAGTTCCGCCGCCGTCTTTTCGCCATAGGCTTCATGCAGCCGTCCGGCGGTGTTCTCGCGCTGAAAATCATTCGGATACGCCCGCCCCGCCTGCCGCCACTCGGCAAGTTTCTGGCGGCGCTCGGCGATCAGGCGGTTGACGTCCTGAGGTTCGGTCTCAGGGGCTTGGGAAGCGTTGGGGATATTGGAGGACATACTCAATCCTTGCTTGATCTGTGAGGTGATATGGTAAAAAAATCCGCGCAGTATGCGTAAAACGTGGAATTATCCCCGATTTTCAGGCTTGGGGACAGGGTAATCGCACGAAGGGGTGTTCTGGTCTAATAATTTCATCCCCCCCGATAGGGGAAGATTCCCTCAAGGAGAGAACGAAATGCCCCCAGCCACTCCCCGGCGCCACTTTGATGCGAGCTTCAAATTGCAGGTTGTTCAGATGATTCGAGACCAGGGCCTGAGTGGCTCTCTCTGGCCGCCGTGCTTAGAACCTATCCTTAAATAGTATATACTATCATTCCATATGGGTTCTGACATGGAGTGGTAGGCATG
>JAITNI010000339.1 GCA_031290535.1 Zoogloeaceae bacterium | reverse complement strand
TTGTAATGCCAGTTGCGCGAAGACGCTTCATTCCAGTTTTATCGCGGTTCCCACAATTTTTCGTGCAGGGTGAAGCCCTGTCGAACCACGCCTAGCGACCAAGCTCAGAGCGAACGGGCGGATAATAGGTTGATGTCTTTGAACTGTGGCGCGACCACGAATTTACCTTGCGTTTTGTGTATCTTCGCCAGAGTCGGTGAAGGTGAGGAGCATAGGGCGTCCTTTGAGGTCTTTTCAGGGAATTCGGGGGACAAAGCCGCGCCCCGGCTTGCCCCCGTCCGCCGCCGGGTGGCTTACGCGCCGGGCGGCACGTAGCCGGAAATCTGATCCGCGCCCTGACCGAAAAAATGGTTTTGCAGTTGTTCGGACAGGTATTTGCGGTGCTGGGGGTCGGCGAGGTTGAGGCGGTTTTCGTTGATACTCATGGTTTGCAGGCGTATCCACTGCTGCCATGCTTCTTTGGAGACGTTCTCGAAAATCTTCTGGCCGAGGGGGCCGGGGAGCGGCGGAAAATCCAGCCCTTCGGCTTCCTGACCCAGTTTGATGCAATGGACGCTTCTGCTCATGGTGTAACTCCGTGGGTGAAAAAACAGCGGTCGATTATAGCGACTTCACCAGCACCTTGGAGCGGCGTTGCAGGTTGTACATCTGGCGTTTTTGCTCGGGGAGCGCCTCGACGCCTTCCAGCGCAAAGCCACGCTCGATAAACCAGTGCACGGTGCGGGTGGTCAGCACGAAGAGGCGTTTGACGCCTGCGGCGCGGGATTCGATGTGGCGCATGAGCTGTTCGCCATAACCCCATTCGCGGTGCGCGGGATGCACGGCGAGGCAGGCGAGTTCGGCGACGCCGCCGCCGTGATCGTAGAGGGCGGCGCAACCGACAATCATGCCGTCGTGTTCGATGATGGAGAATTTTTCGATTTCGCGTTCCAGCACTTCGCGGGGGCGATGCACCAGCGTGCCGTCTTCTTCCAGCGGCTCGATGAGGGCGATCAACGCGCCGATGTCGTCGGCGCGGGCTTCGCGCAGGCGTTCCAGCGATTCCCGCGAGATGATGGTGCCAATGCCCTCGCGGCTGAACAATTCCTGCAACAGGGCGCCGTCCTGTTCATAGCCGATCAGGTGCGCCCGCCCGACGCCCTGTTTGCTGGCGCGCACGGCAGAGGGCAGGGCGCGTTTCAGGTCGTTGGAGAGCCAGGGGGCTTCCTTGAGGAGCAGGTTGGCGGCATCGGCGGTGAGTTCGTCCAGCAATTCGCCCTGTTCATTCGTGATGCCGGAGCTGTCGGTGAGAAAAACGAGTTTGTCGGCCTTCAGGGCAACGGCGACGGCTTCGGCGACTTCTTCCATTTGCAGGTTGAAAATTTCGCCCGTCGGGGAACTGCCCTGACAGGAGAGCAACACAATATTGCCGAGCGCCAGTTGCGCCTTTAACCCCTCGCCATCCACTTTTCTGACCGTGCCGCCGTATTGCAGGTCGATACCGTCCAGCACGCCCAGAGGACGGGCGGTAATGAAATTGCCGCCGATGACGCGAATCTGGCTGTTGGCCATCGGCGTGTTGGGCAAGCCCTGCGAGAGCAGCGCCTCGATTTCGAGATATACGCTGCCGACAGCGTCCAGCACACAATCGAGCGTGGCGGCGTCGGTGATGCGATAGCCCCGGTGATAACGGGATTCCAGCCCTTTTTCACGCAACTCTTCTTCAATCTGTGGCCTCGCGCCATGCACCAGCACCAGGCGAATGCCGAGACTGGCGAGCAGATTGACGTCATAGGCCAGCGTTTTGGCAAGCGGCCCGGCAATGGCCTTGCCGCCGAAGGCCAGCACAAAAGTCTTGCCCCGGAAGGCATTGATGTAGGGCGTCACCAGACGAAACCAGGAGACAAATTCGGCCAGATTGGGAGCGTCGCTCATGGTCGCCATTTCCGCTTTTTACGTTAGCCCTTCAACACCTGCACCAGCACATGCAGGTCGTGAGTGAGGTTGTTGTCCTTGGCTTTTAACGCCTCGATGGTCTTCACGGCGTGAATGACCGTGGTGTGGTCGCGCCCCCCGAAGGCTTCGCCGATCATCGGGTAGCTGAACGGGGTGACTTCCTTGCACAGCCACATGGCAATCTGGCGCGGGCGGGCGATGGCGCGGGTGCGCTTTTTGGAAAACAGGTCGCCCACCTTGATCTTGTAATAATCGGCGACGGTCTTCTGGATGCCGTCAATGGTGATGTGGCGCACCGAGCCGATGATGTCCTTCAGGGCTTCCTTGGTGGCTTCCAGCGAGACCGGCACATTGCGGAAGGAAGAATAGGCGAGCACTTTTTTCAACGCCCCTTCCAGTTCGCGCACGTTGGAACGCAGGTATTTGGCGATGAAAAAGGCGACTTCGTCGTCCAGCTTCAGCCCTTCGGCCTCGGCTTTCTTTTTCAGGATGGCGACGCGCATTTCGGTTTCCGGCGGCTCGATCTGCACGGTCAGCCCCCAGTCAAAGCGCGTCACCAGCCGGTCATCCAGACCATTGACGTCCTTGGGATAGGTGTCGCTGGTGATGATGATCTGTTTTTTGGCCTCGAACAGCGCGTTGAAGACAAAGAAAAACTCTTCCTGCGAGCGCACCTTGCCATTGAAAAACTGCACGTCATCGAGCAGCAGAATGTCCAGACTGCGGTAATAGCGCTTGAAAGCGTCGAACGCCTTTTGCTGGTAGGCTTTCACCACGTCCGAATAGTAGTCTTCGGCATGGACGTAGCGCACCACTTTTTCCGGCGACTGTTCGGCAATCGAGTTGCCGATGGCGTGAATCAGGTGCGTTTTGCCCAGTCCGGCGCTGCCATAGATGAACAGCGGGTTGTACGCCCCGCCCGGATTTTGCGCCACCTGCTGCGCAGCGGCGCGGGCCAGATCATTGGCCTTGCCGACCACCAGATTGTCAAACGTCAGTTCGGCACGCAGGCGGGTTTTATCATAGGCGCTGGCCGCACGCGGCGGAATTTTTGAGGCCGGAGTTTGGTGGGGAGGCGCGGGAGGCGCTGCGGCAGACGCCGCTTCCGATGCTGGCGCGGGCGCGGCGGGTTTGGCGCTGGTCGGAGCGGCAAAGCGCTTTTCCGCCAGCTCGAATGTGATACGGGCGGGTACGCCAAAAAAACGCTCGGCATGTGCCTCGATCTGCGCCAGATAGCGCTCCCGCACCCATTTCTGGATAAAGCTGTTGGGGGCGATCAGCCGCAGGTGCTCGCCGGACTCGCCCTCCAGACGCAGGGGGCGAATCCAGGTGTTGAACTGTTGCGTCGGCAAGTCCTGCTCAAAACGTGAGAGGCAGGATTCCCAGAATTCCCTGATCGTGGACATGCAAGCGTTTTTCTTTACTTCCCGGCGGGCCGGAACTCAAAATTGGACAACACGGCCCGCAAGGAATGCCCGGATTCCCGCGCCAGACCAAGGCAGCGAACGGACACAAACAAGAGCCACAAGAGAGGAGCATTCTACCCCGCCTGACAAAAGTTATCCACAAGTGAATCGTGGCGATCTGTGTCATTCAGCCGCCGCTCTGTACCTGCCCGCTCCCCCCGCATTCCCCCTCCCCCGAAACGTACATTCCACGCCGAAACGTACCCTGACGAACCCGGAACATTTTGCAAAAGCCTTTCGCGCCGCTGGAATCGCCCCGCAAGTCACAAGATAAACCATTGAA
>JAITNI010000180.1 GCA_031290535.1 Zoogloeaceae bacterium | reverse complement strand
GTGCTGTATCAAAGGCCGCTCTGGGATGTCTGGATGCTGGCGTGGATTGCCCTGGGGCTGGTCTTGAGCGTCAGTTCCGTGGTGCTGGGCGTCAAGCGTCTGCGCGTCACCTTGCGGCGTCGGGAGGCGAAGGCGGAGCGAAAGCCAAAAGCCGCGCCCGCCGCCGTGCCGCCACAGGAGGAAACCTCCGCGCCGGTGCTGGCGATTGAGGAGACGCATCCCTAAAAAAGGCGGGAGGCTGTCCCCAGCGTCCCGCCTTCTTCATAAATTTTCCAACCCCTTGTTTTTACGGGGGATGCCCTTCGACAGAGCTTCAGGGCGAGCGGCCTTATGCAGAGTTCCCCTGGGTATGGGCAAAAGGGGCGGGTATCGCGTGACTTGCGATATTCAGTGCCAGGCTGGCAACCCGGTTTAGTGCAACAATGTTTGAATTTCTTCGCGGCTCAGACCGGTCAGTGCCATGATGTCTTCAAGAAGCATATTCTTGTGCAGCGCATTACGGGCAATGGCAAGCCGTTCATTCTTCCGGCCTTCTTCCAGACCAATCTTCCACGCCTCATCCTGCACAAATTTTTCCCGCGCCTTTTGGTCGCGCTCCGCCTTGATGCGGGCTTCATGCAGCATTCGCGCCTTGTCATCGGCGGAAAGCTCAATGAGCTTCACCACCGCCTTTTTTACATCCGGGTTCTTTTCCGCCAGCATGTTCAGTTCCTCCTTGTCTTTTGCTTTCAAAAACTCCAGCCAGTCCCACAGTTTCGTTCCGTCTTCCTGTTTTGGCAGTTTGGGGAGTTCCAGCGTATGAATTTGCAACAGGTGATTCTGCGCCTTGCAGAAATCCGTGCGGCTCTCCGGGTCATGCAGGCGGAAGCGGTTATGGTAGCCCCTGTTTTCGGGCACCATCTCAAAATCGGTAATCAGGATGCAGATGGCGGGCTTGATCTTGTCATAGAGTTCGCCTTCGCTGATCTGTTCCGTGACCATCTTCGCCAGATAATACACGATACGTTCGTGTAGCGCGGCATGGTTTGCCATCTGAATTTCGATGTCGATCATTTTGCCGGAAGCGGTTTTGGCCTTGATGTCCAGAATGCCTGCCTTGTCGCCCACATTCTCGTTGGGCAAATAGAGATTGAGCAGGATGATCTCCCGGTAGTCGTCATCGGACAGCGGCAAGGCGGCTTCCAGAAAGGCTTGCAGGATTTCGCCGTTGCGGGCGTCGCCGAACAGCATCTTGAAAACGTCATCGTAGCGGGGGGAGAGGAGGGGATTCATGATTTTGAATTATATCGCTTGGGGAAACTCTGAACAATTCCCGACGGGTTCGGGCTGAGCTTGGTCGTTGCCCTTGTTTTTGCAAGGAATTCCGTTCGACCACGGCTCAGGGCGAACGGCTTTGTTCAGAACGTCCTTGCAGGCATCGCGATACAAAAAAGGCGAGAGGCTGTGCTCAGCGTCCCGCCATTTGGAAAGGTCGGGCGGTTCATGGAACCGCCCTTTTTTCAGGGGAACTCTGCACAAGGCCGTTTGCCCTGAAGCTCTGTCGAAGGGCATTCCCCGTAAAAACAAGGGCTTCGACAGGCTCAGCCCGAACGGGTGGAACTTGTGCAGAGTTTCCTCAGAGGAATTGTTCGGAACCGACCAGTCCGACTTTGGTGAGGCCGTGCCGTTGTACCGCTGCCATGACGCCCGCGACATGGCGATAGGGGACGCTTTTGTCGGGGCGAATATGCAGTTCCGGGCGGGTGCCCTGCGCGGCGATTTCCGACAGTTGGCGTTCCAGACTGGCGGCATCGGCGACCGGTTCGCCATTCCAGAATACTTCGCCCGCGCCTTCAATGCGAATCTGGACGATTTCCGGCGGCGTGGCGGGCGGCGGGGGATTGCCGATGGGCAGGTCAAGATTTACCGCGTGCAGTTGAATCGGGATGGTGATAATCAGCATGATGAGCAACACCAGCATCACGTCGATCAGGGGCGTGGTGTTCATTTCCGCCATCACCTGCGGCTCGTCGGACTTGTTGCCTAAAGAGGCGGTGAGAAGGGTTGCCATGGGCGAAGATTCCTTTTACGTGGGAGCGTGGAAATTTCTTATATAGCAGAACTCGTGCCTGCTTCGGCGCACAGCGCCAAAAATCCCCTCCGGGCGCGTGGCAGGCGGAAAATCGCTTTTTTCCGCCTGTCGGCGGCGGCGCAAGGTGTTGCGTTCAAAACACCTGTTTCGGCGCGGCTGCTTGGGGGGCAGCAGAGAGGCGCGCAGAAATTGATTGGCGCGGCGCGTTTTTCGGGCGGTATCTGCCGTCGGGGATGATATGATAGCGCCCCGTTTTGCGACTTGCTCCACAGTTGTTGCCGACCGTCCCCGAACTCTCTCTCTCTCCATGCGCCTGACCAAACTCAAACTTTCCGGCTTCAAGTCTTTTGTTGATCCCACGGTGGTGGCCTTGCCGGGGCAGTTGGTGGGCGTGGTGGGGCCGAATGGCTGCGGCAAGTCGAACATCATGGACGCGGTGCGCTGGGTGCTGGGGGAATCGAAGGCGTCCGAATTGCGCGGCGAATCCATGCAGGACGTGATTTTCAACGGTTCGACGAACCGCAAACCCGTTGCCCGCGCCTCGGTTGAACTGGTGTTCGACAACGCGCTGGGTCGCGCCCTGGGGCAGTGGAGCCAGTACACGGAACTGGCGGTCAAGCGGGTGTTGACCCGCAGCGGGCAGTCCGACTATTTCATCAACAACCTGAAGGTGCGCCGGAAGGACATCACCGACTTGTTCCTCGGCACCGGGTTGGGGCCACGGGCGTATGCCATCATCGGGCAGGGCATGATTTCCCGCATCATCGAGGCGCGGCCTGACGACTTGCGGGTGTTTCTGGAAGAAGCCGCCGGGGTGACGCGCTACAAGGAGCGGCGCAAGGAGACCGAGGGCCGTCTGGAAGATACCCGCGAAAACCTGACCCGTGTGGAAGACATCCGTCTGGAACTGGGCGGGCAGATGGAACGGCTGGAAGGTCAGGCCGAGGTGGCGCGTCAATATCATGAATACAACGATCTGCTGACGAAAAAGCAGCAGATTCTCTGGATTTTGCGCCGCAACGACGCGCAAACCGAACAGGGGCGCATGGCGCTGGAAGTGGAACGGGCGACGACCGAACTGGAAGGGTTTGCCAGCGCCCTGCGCGAGACGGAAAACCATCTGGAAACGGCGCGGGAAGCGCACTTTTCGGCGGGAGACGCCGTGCATCAGGCGCAAAGCGAACTGTTTGCCGTCAATGCGGAAGTGGCGCGGCTGGAAACGGAAATTCGCCATCGCAAGGAATCCCGCCTCAAACTGGAAGCGCGTTTGACGCAACTGGCCGGGGAAGAGACGCACTGGACGGCGCAGGCGGAAAAACTCGCCAGCGACCGCGAGCGTTGGGAAGCCTTGCAGGAACTGGCGAACCGCCGTCTGGAAGAGGCCGAGGCAAAAAACGAGGCGCAGGCCGGGCGCGAGCCGCAGGCCGAAGAAGCGCACCGGGCGGCGCAAGTAGAAATGGAGCGGACGCGCCGCGAAATCGCCCAGACCGAACAGCGCCTGCAAGTGGAGCTGACGCATCGCGCCCACGCCCAGCGGAGCCTGCAAGCGCTGGCGCAGCGGCGGGATAAATTGCGTCAGGAATTGGGGCTGTGCGACGCGGCGGAGCGCGAGGCGCGCGCAGCGGAACTGGCGACGAAGGAAGAAGAACTGGCGCTGCTGGCCGAGCGTCAGGCAAAAGCCGGGGAACATCTGCACACGCTGGAGGCGCGTCTGCCGGAAGAGGAGGCGCGTCGGCAGGCGATTTCCGAGCGCCTGCAACAGCAAAACCGGGAAATCGCCGCCTTTGCGGCGCGGCGCGACGCGCTTGAACAGATGCAGGCCAGAGCAGGGCAGGGCGGTACGCTCTCCGAATGGCTGAAAAAATACGCGCTGGCGGACGCCACGCCGCTCTGGCGGCAACTCACCGTCGAGCCGGGGTGGGAAGTGGCGGTGGAAGCCGTGTTGCGCGAACGCCTGAACGCCCTGCCAGTGGATTCTCTGTCTGACGCGGCGCAATGGGCGCAGGATCGCCCCGGCAGCAAGCTCACCTTGCGCCTGCCGGATGCCGCATCGGTCGATGCCATGACGCCGGTTCCCGGTGCCCTGCTGGAACGGGTGCAGGTGGAAGATGCCGTCTGGCGTTCCCTGCTGGCGGCCTGGCTCGCGCCGGTCAAAACCGTGGCCAGTTTGGCAGAAGCGCTGGCGGCGCGGCACTCTTTGGCCTCGGATGCGCTTCTGGTCACGCCGGGGGGCGATCTGGTGGGACGCGCCAGCCTCAGCTTTTTCGCGCCGGATCCCAGTGGACACGGCCTTTTGGAGCGCCAGCGGGAAATCGAGGCGCTGGGCGGCAATCTGGTTGCGCTCCGGCAGGAGGCCGAGGGCAACCGGGAGGCGCTGGCGGCAGAGGAGGCTCAAATCCGCGCCCTACAGGAGGAGACGCAGCACTGGCGGCAAGAACAGACAACCACGCAGCAACAGGCGCACGCCGCGCAGGTGGAACTCCTGAAATGCGCGCAGGCGCTGGAACGCCAGCGCGAACAGGAAGCGCGCATGAGCGCCCAGTTGGCCGATCTGGACATTGAGGAAGAAAACGCGCGCGAACAGGAACTGACCGCCGCCGAGGGCATCGCCCTGTTGCGCGAACAGGTGGAGACCCTGCGCGAGCAGGAGCACGAAACCCGCCTGCTTCTGGACGGCACGGAGCGCGCCTTGCGCGACGAACGCGAGCGCCGCGCCGCGCTGGAGCGCGAACTGCGCGAAGCCGAATTTTCCGGGCGGGAATGCGAAGGCAAGTTGCAGGAGATTTTCGCCAGTCTGGCGCTGGCCGAACGCCAGTTGGCGCGCATTGGCGAAGATCAGTCCGAATGCCAGCGGCAGTCTGAAGACACGCCGCCGGAGGCTTGCGAGGAAGCATTGCAGCAGGCGCTGGAACGGCGTCAGGCGCAGGAAGCGGCGCTGGCCACGAGCCGCGACGCGCTGGAAACGGCCACCGCTCGCCTCAAGGCGTTGGAAGAACAGCGCCTGCGGGTTGAGCGCAGTCTGGAGCCGCTGCGCGCGCGCATTGGCGAACTGAAGTTGAAGGAGCAGGCCGCCGCCCTGAACGCGGAGCAACTGGCCGGACAATTGACGGAGGCGGGCGCGGATGAGGAACGCTTGCGGGAGACCCTGAAGGACGAATTGCAAACCGCCCGTCCGCAGGCGCTGGCGCAGGAAATTGGCCGCTTGCAAAAGGCGATTGCCGAACTGGGCGCGGTCAACCTCGCCGCCTTGCAGGAACTGGAAACCGCCCGCGAAAGAAAGGGCTATCTGGACGCGCAGGCCGCCGATCTCACGGAAGCGATGGAAACGCTGGAAAACGCCATCCGCCGCATTGACCGCGAAACCCGCGATCTGCTGCAAAACACCTTCGAGACCGTCAACAGCCATTTTGGGCAGCTCTTCCCGGAGCTGTTCGGCGGCGGAAGGGCGGCGCTGGTGATGACCGGCGAGGAAATTCTGGATGCCGGGGTGCAGGTGTTCGCGCAGCCGCCGGGCAAAAAAAATTCCACCATTCACCTTTTATCTGGCGGAGAAAAAGCACTGACGGCCATTGCTTTGGTATTCTCCATGTTTCAACTCAATCCGGCCCCTTTCTGCCTTCTGGACGAGGTGGACGCGCCGCTGGATGATACCAACACGGAACGCTTTTGCCACATGGTGCGAAAAATGTCGGGACAAACCCAGTTTTTGTTCATCAGTCACAATAAAATCGCCATGGAAATGGCCGCCCAGCTGGTTGGGGTGACGATGCAGGAATCCGGCGTATCGCGCGTGGTGGAAGTGGATATGGAAGCAGCACTGAAAATGAGGGATGCAGCCTGATGAACGACGAATTGCAACTCGGACTTCTCGCCCTGGGGGGCCTCGCCATCGTGGGGATCCTTGTCTACAACAAGTGGCAGGAGCGCCAGCACAAGGAGGCGGCCCGGCGCATGTTCCGGCAGCCGGACGAAGATGTGCTGTTGCAGCATACGCCG
>JAITNI010000328.1 GCA_031290535.1 Zoogloeaceae bacterium | reverse complement strand
ACCCAAAGAACAGCGTTCGCGCAATAACGCGCTGCTCTTGGCCGCTTTTGCGCGGATCGAGGAATCCTGGCGCCGTCTCATTGCCGGCGTGCCGTCCGTCCGCACGGCGGTGGTTATCGGCACCAGCACGTCCGGCATGTTCGAAAGCGAAAACGCGGTACGCGCGCTGCAAGACAATGGCGTCTGGCCAGACGCTTTTCACTATTCGCAACAGGAATTTGGGTCTTCGGCACGGATGCTGGCCCAGGTTTTGAAAATCGAAGGGCCGGCCTACGTCGTTTCGACTGCCTGCACTTCCGGCGCCAAGGCGCTGATCAGCGGCGCGCGTCTCTTGCGCGCTGGGCTGGCGGATCGGGTGCTGGCGGGCGGCGTGGATACGCTGACGCGCTTTACCGTCGCGGGGTTTTCTTCGCTGGAAGCCGTCTCTCCCAAACCCTGCCTGCCTTTTTCCAAAAACCGCGTCGGCATCAATATCGGCGAAGCCGCCACACTGTTCCTGTTGAGCCGCGAAGCGCCGGAAGAAGGCCCGTCTGTCCTGTTGTCCGGATGGGGAGAGACTTCCGACGGCCATCACATTTCCGCGCCCGATCCGACCGGTGCGGGCGCGAAGCAGGCCATCGATGCGGCGCTCGTCAGCGCGAAAATTACCGTGGATTCCATTGGCTACATCAATCTGCACGGTACCGCCACGCAACAGAACGATGCGATGGAAAGCAAGGTCATGGCGGAATTTTCCCCTGGCGTTCCCATGAGTTCGACTAAGCCGCTGACCGGGCATACCTTGGGCGCGGCAGGCGCGCTGGAAGCGGCAATCTGCTGGTTGACCTTGACCGATGAAAGGCGGCGGCTGCCGCCTCATCTCTGGGACAAGGTCCCCGATCCCGCCGCCTCTCCCTTGAACCTGATCGCGCCGGGCTTTTGCGCCGCTACGCCGATTTCCCATGCGCTGTCGACTTCCTTTGCCTTTGGCGGCAGCAACGTGGCGCTGGTTTTGGAACGGAAGAGATAAACATGGCGCCATTCGATAGTCTGCGTTACCTCCCCATCGAGGAATACCTCCCGCATCGGGGCCGCATGGTGCTGCTCGATCGCGTAGTGGAGGTTGAAGCGGGACGCATCGTCTGCGCCGTCACGATTCGTCCGCAAAGCCCATTTTTCCGTGAAGGGCGCGTCGCCGCCTATGTCGGCATCGAGTACATGGCGCAGGCCGTGGGCGCGCTGGTCGGCTGGCAGTCCAGAAGCCTGGGCGAGCCGGTCAAAACCGGCTTTTTGGTGTCGACACGCAAATTTGTCAGCCGGATCGACGATTTTCCGCTGGACGCGACCCTTTCCGTCAAGGCGCGGGAAAACTGGCGCGACGAAGAAGGGCTGTGCGTCATGGATTGCGCGATTCATTACCCTCAAAATGAAATTGCCGCGGAAGCTACGCTGATGGTCTTTCAACCCAAGGATTTGAACACTTATTTGGCAATGACATGAATGCGGAAAACCCAGTTCAACGCAGTGTGCTGATTACCGGCGCATCGCAAGGCATAGGCGAGGCTATTGCCCGGCGCGTTGCGGCGGACGGTTTTTTCCCGATTCTGCACTGCCATAGCCAGCGCGGACGCGCGGAAGCTTTGGCCGATGAACTGACCGGTATGAACGGACGTCCACGCGTGCTGCAATTCGATGTTGCCGACCGCGCCGCCACGTGCGCGGCGCTATTGGCCGACATCGAAGCGCATGGCGTTTATTACGGCGTGGTGTGCAACGCGGGCATTGCCGCCGACAACGCTTTTCCGGCCATGACGGACGCAGAATGGGACAGCGTCCTCAGCGTCAATCTGGATGGCCTCTACAATGTCCTCAAACCGCTCGTTATGCCGATGGTGCAGGCGCGCAGGCCGGGGCGCATTGTCACCCTTTCCTCCCTTTCCGGGCAGGTGGGCAATCGCGGTCAGGTCAATTACAGCGCCGCCAAGGCGGGCGTCATCGGCGCGACCAAGGCGCTGGCGGTGGAACTCGCCAAGCGGCGCATCACCGTCAATTGCGTCGCGCCGGGGCTGATCGACACCGCGATGGTCGAGCCGGAAGTCATGGCACGCCTCCTGCCCCTGATTCCCGTCCAGCGCGCCGGAACCCCGGCGGAAGTCGCCGCCGCCGTGAGTTTTTTGCTCTCCGACGAAGCCGCCTACATCACCCGGCAGGTGATTTCGGTCAATGGAGGTATGTCGTGAGCACGGGAAACCACAATGCGAAAAGACGGGTCGTCGTCACCGGCATGGGCGGCATCAGCCCGCTGGGGTGCGACTGGGAGATTATCGAAGCCCGTCTGCGCGCCTGCCGGAACGCGGTCTGCGTGATGGAGGAATGGCAGGACATCCGGGGATTGAATACCCGCCTGGGCGCGCCCGCAGCGGCGTTTTCCCTGCCGCCCGAACGCTATTCCCGCACAACCACACGCGGCATGGGGCGGGTGGCGCTCCTGGCCTGTCGCGCCACCGAGTTTGCGCTGGCCGACGCCGGATTACTGCATGAACAGGCGCTCCTGAGTTCCGGGCGGGTCGGCGTTTCCTACGGTTCCTCGGCGGGTTCGATGGCCGCCATCGCCGACTTTGGCCGCATGATCAGCAGCCGCGTCGTGGATGGCCTCAATGCCAACAGCTACATCCGCATGATGGGGCACACCGCGCCGGTCAATATCGCGGTCTTTTTTGGTTTGCAGGGACGGGTGCATACCACTTCCAGCGCCTGCACTTCCGGCAGTCAGGGCATCGGCTACGCTTTTGAGACCATCCTGCACAATCATGCAGATGTGATGATTGCCGGCGGCGCGGAAGAACTCGACGCCAGCGAAGCGGCGGTGTTCGACACCCTGTTTGCCACCAGCACCCGCAACAGCGAACCACATCTGACCCCGCGCCCCTACGACCGCGACCGTGACGG
>JAITNI010000269.1 GCA_031290535.1 Zoogloeaceae bacterium | reverse complement strand
CAAAACGCTCGACCGGGGGCAGGGCGGCATTTTCCGCCGCCATGCGCGGATACCAGTAATAGCCGCCAAACACCTCGTCCGCGCCCTGACCGGAGAGCACCGCCTTGACCTCCTTTTTGACCTCGCGGGCCAGCAGGTAGAAGGCGACGTTATCCTGACTGAACATGGGTTCCGACATGGCGGAAAGCGCCTCCGGCAGGGCGGCGAGCATGTCAGCGTCAGAAAAATGGTAGCGGTGATGGCGCGTGCCAAAATGGCGGGCGACCAGATCCGAATATTCAAACTCGTGCCCGGCTTCTTCCGGCTGGTCGTGAAAACCGATGGAAAAGGTCGGGAGGTTCGTATGCCCCTGTTCGGCAAGCAGGGCGACCAGCAGACTGGAATCCAGCCCGCCAGAGAGCAACACGCCCACCGGCACATCGGCGGCCAGACGATGACTCCTGACCGCCGCCCGCAGACTGGCATCGGTGACGGCGAGCAATTCCTCCGGGGGAGGCTCCGGCGCGGGGCGTTGGGCGGCGAGTTGCCAGTAGCGTTCTTCCTGCGTGTGTCCCTGGGCGTCGATCACGCAACAGGTGGCGGGCGGCAGTTTGCGGACGTGTTTTAAGACGGTATAGGGCGCGGGGACGGAACCGTGCAGGGTAAATTGAAATTGCAGCCCGACCGGGTCAAGTGCGCGGGGCACGCCGCCGCCCGCCAGCAGGGCAGGGAGGCTGGAGGCAAAGGCAAAGCGCCGGGGGTTGCGGGTCACATAGAGCGGCTTGATGCCAAACCGGTCACGGGCGAGAAAGAGCGTTTGCCGCCCGATGTCCCACAGGGCAAAGGCGAACATCCCCTCCAGTCGGGCGAGACATTCCCGCCCCCAGGCGTGATAAGCCTTGAGGATGACTTCCGTATCGCCTTCGGAAAAAAAGCGATAGCCCATGTCGATCAGGGTGCGGCGCAGGGCGCGGTAATTGTAGAGCGTGCCGTTGAAGACCAGCGCGAGATTCAGGTCATGGTCTTGCATGGGCTGGTGGGCATTTTCCGAAAGGTCGATCACCGCCAGCCGCCGATGCCCGAACGCCAGCGGCCCCGCCACAAAACTGCCGCCGCTATCCGGCCCGCGTTGCCGCAGGCTGTCCATCATTTTTTCAACGGCGGACAGGTCGGCAGCCTGCCCGTCAAAACGCAATTCGCCACAAATGCCACACATGGGGGAAATCTCTGATTTCTGGGGTTGAAAATGTTGAAGCCCTCTTTTTGCGCCGCCTGCGTAAAGCCGGAGGCGCGCCGCCGATTCTAATCAGAATCCCGGTTTCCTTGGCGGTTTTGTGAAAAATTGTCCGCCCCGGCGCGAAGCGCCGCATCATTCCTGCCCGTTATATTCCACGCCAGAATTTTCCAGCCAGTGAATGCGTTCCAGGAAATTCCGATGATGCCGATCAGATTCATGTGCATTGCCAGTGCAGGCGCTGGTTGCAAATGTGCCGTCCTTGCTGCGGTAGAGATACAGAAGATAAATTCCTTTCTCGCGGCTGCCATAACCGCATCCAAAGGCGGAGTCGCCGCCCATGTACACCTTGATCCACTTCGGCAATCCGGTTTTCCAGGAACGGATGACTTCAACCTCATCGCCACTCACATTGACCAGCGCCACAGCGCTTGCGTCGTCGTAGTTTTCCTGTGTTGTGGAGGGGGCGCACGAACAGGCCCAGATTGACAGGGGCAGGCAAGCCAGAAGGCCACCCCAGAAAAATTGTTGCAGACGCTTCATTGCATTTCTTCCTGTGCCATCGAACGGCAAACTGTATGGTTCATGTCAAGACTTCCGGGCGCTGGCGACGGCGCGCGCGGCGGCGGCGCGTTGCACCACCTCGCGGGTGGCAGGCGACATGTGCCCGCCAAAGCGCTGGTCGATTTCTGTGTAAATTTTGATTGCCTCCTGCCGTTTGCCCTGGCGTTCCAATCCCTGCGCCTTGCGAAACAGGGCTTGCGGCACTTTGCCGTCGTAATCGCGCTCAAGGGCGTCATAGATCGCCAGCGCCGCATTGAGCTTGGATTGGCCGCTGAGTTCCAGCAGTTTGCCTTGGGCAAGGCGTTCTTCCACAGACTGTCCCCGGCGACCAAAATAGCGGCTGTATTCGGCGAAAATTTCCTGCGCCGCCTGGGTGTCGCCAAGCAGTTCCAGAGCCACGCCCTTTTGCAGCAGGGCGCGATGCGGCGCGTTGCCAAGCTGGCTGTCGATTATTTCGTCATAGAGCGTGATCGCTGCCCGGAACTCCCCTTGCTGTTCCAGAAGCGCGGCTTTATTGAGGCGCACCTGCGCCGCCAGTTCCGCGCCGGGAACAAAAATATAGCCCTTGCCGCCGACAGAAACGCGCTGGAGGATTTCGTCATACAGGGCGAGTTCTGCCGCACGGTTGTCTTGCGTTCCGAGCAGGATGGCCTTGTTATAGAGCGCTTTGGCAACCTGCTGTTGAAAATAGCTGTCATTCTCGACTTTGCCGATTGCCGGGGCAAGCAGCGCCAGCGCAGGCCCCAATTTGCTTTCTTTTTTGAAGCCGCCAAACCGGCTGTCGATGCGGTCATACACGGCAATGGCCGCTTTGAGATTGCCCTGCCGTACCAGCGTTTCACCTTTCCAGAGCAGCATTTCGGCCAGAACGAGTTGATATCCCCGGTTTTCGTCCTTGCCGAAACGTTGTTCGATGCCTTCGTAGAACGTCAGCGCCGCCTTGAGCTGGCCTTGTTTCTGCAAAAGTTTGCCATTGTCCAATATGGCATTGGCGACCCGTGGTTTGACATCGGGGACGGCTCCGAAACGCTGGAGGATTTCGTCGAATACGGCCATCCCGATCTTGGTCTCTCCTTGTTGGCACAAAAAATTTGCCTTGAAAAACAATGCCGCAATCACGCTTCCCCGAATGGCGGGATCGGTTTTGAAGCGTCGTTCCAGTTCCGCATGAAGCGCCAGCGCATCCTTGCTGTTGCCCTGTTCAAACAGACGCTTCACCTTGTTCGCCAGATTACTGGCAGCTTCGCTCCGACCCTTCTCTCCAAAACGCCGATCCATTTCGTTATAGGTGGCGATGCTTGCCGGGACGTCCTCCAAACGCATTCTCAAGGAAAGTGAATAGAAAATTGTTGTTTGCGCTTTGGGGTTTTCTCCAAAGCGCCGGACAATTTCATCATAGAGTATCTGCGCCGCTTTGGGATCATCTTCCTTTTTCCGGTACAGCGCGGTGGCGATGGCGCTCTGAACATCCGCATCTGCGTCTTTGCCAAAACGCTGCTCAATCCGCTCGTATAACTTCCTGTTAGCAAGTTCCTGGACGAGCCGTTGCCGAATTTTTGGGTCTTGCCCAAAACGCCGGTTGATTTCATCTACGACGGCAAGTCCTTTGGAATCATTGGATTTCCCGAACCAGAACGCGCTTTTCTTGAAAAGCGCCTCAATCGCTTGCGCCCGGACAGCGGGGTGGTCGTCTTCGCCAAAACGCCGGTCAATGTCGTTGTAGACAGCAATTTCCGCATAATCCTTGATGATCCTGCCTTTGATGATGAGCGCCTTGGTGATCTGCTCCCGAATCTCCGGGCGGGGGTCTTGTCCAAAACGTCGGTCAATGCCATCAAAGATGGCCAGCGCGGGAGCGATGTTGTCCTGCCACTGAAGACCTTCCGGGCGGTAAACAAGCTGCGAAGCGCTTCTCACCAGCGCTTCGATGAGTTTGACCCGGATTGCAAGGGAATCCTCTTTGCCAAAACGCCGATCTATTTCGTCAATGAAGGCCATGTTTGCATCAAACAAAGAAACAGAACGAAACCCTTTATCAAGACGCTCAAAAAACGCCGCCGCCATTTTTTCGTGTGCATCGGGGGTGTTCTCCGCTTCATACTTCCGGGCGATCTCGTCTCCCGCGCGACGCGCCTCCATCGCCAGCACTTCAGCAGATTTCTCCTGCCCTGCTGCCTCCACCGCCATGCCCGCCAAAAACAGACAGGCCAGCGCCACAACAAACCGGGATTTCCCCGCCGTTGAAAAAAGAGGGGGGCGACCCTGTGAAAATATCCAGCGCATAAAAAATATCCTGAAATCAAGATTCCATGATTCTACACTGGTTTTTTTGGATACAGCGGCGCGACGCGCCGGAAAGCAGGTCAATCGCATGAAGTTCTAAATTTCCTGCGCGTAGCGCAGCAAATCAGGCCGAAGGCGAGAGGACAGCCGCAGGCGAGTTCCGCTCTAGGGCACAAGTTCCACCCGTTCGGGCTGAGCTTGTCGAAGCCCTTGTTTTACAGGGAATGCCCTTCGACAAGCTCAGGGCGAACGGCATTGTACAGAGTTTCCCGAGCGGAATGCGGAGAAGTCGCACACAAGGAAGGGGAGGGGTTCGGGGGCGCTCAGAATGAAAAGGCGCTTCTGCAAGTGCCCCCCCCCGACCCCCCGCGAGCCCCCCGGTGGCGGGGGTCCGTGGGGGGGGGAGGCGTTTGGGGGGGTGGACGGGGGCGG
>JAITNI010000149.1 GCA_031290535.1 Zoogloeaceae bacterium | reverse complement strand
ATGCGTCATTTTGCTTTGCCTCATCAGAATCTGAAAACGCCCAGTCGTCGCCGTTTTCTGGCGCTTTGCCTGCCTTTGGCGGTCATTCCCCTGCTTCCCGCTACGCCATTGATAGCGGTGCTGACCCGAATCAGGAAGGCAATTTCTGGCGTTTGGCCACTGGAATCGAAAATGGGAGAAGTGGATTATTCCAAACCTTTTTACCTGCGCGAAGCTCCCGGCGCGGTGCTTTGGCTGACCGAACACATCCAGACCTACGTTGCCGCAAAAGACCATGCCCGTGTGCTTGCGGCGGCGATGAAAATAGACGCGCTGTACCCTTTCTTTTGGGTGATGCCCAATTGCATCCCCGACTTTGCTACTGTGTTCGCCTACCTTGAGACGGGCGCCATCCCGGCACACCGGCAGGGACTTGAACGCTGGCATTGCGGCATCTATCCTGACCGGGATGAAACCGAACCGCCATTACGGCCTTCCCTTTATGCGTAGGACAGGCGTATTTTTACCGCAAAATACCGTGAGATTTTGTAGATACAAGGGGCGGATGGCATCCGCCCAGGCCGCAAGGCCATTTTCCGGCGTCGACTCAACCCCCCTACGGAACCCCCGTTACCCGGCGGTCTTTTGGCCAGCGGATGCGGTAGTCGGCGGTGAATTCCTGGCTTCCTCCGGCTTCCAGGCGGTGTTGCCAGGCGATGACGCCGGGGCGGTCATGCCAGTTTTCCTCAACGACGGCAGGCGTAAAGTGGCGCTCGATTTCCACAGCCTCGTCGTGGCCCACGGGGCTGGCGTCCAGTACCCGCACGTCGACCGGACGTTTGTGCTGGTTGGTGACGGTAAACACATGGGCGATGCGACGCTCGGATTTTTGTCCGGCAAAACCGCTGCTGCCGCTTTTGTCTTCCAGCGATCTGTCGCTGACGCGAATCAGCGCGTCGCGGCCAAAGGGGAGTTCCAGGCGGGCGTTGCTGTCGGCGCGCCAGTTTGTGAGGCCGACATAAGCGCCGTTGCGGTACAGCCGCATTTCCCCCGCTGGCCAGACGCCTTCCGGCAAATCGCCTGTTGCCACCAGATAGGCGGATTTTTCCTGACGCGGCGACACCTGCGCTGCCAGAGTGACCGGTACAACGAGCTTGCCAAGCGAGACCGCAACCTTGCGGCCATCGGCAGGCAGGGTGACGGCGCCGGGAATGAGATATTCGGTCGCGTATTCGCCTTGCGTGATTTCGATCTGAAACGACGCCGGAGAAGGGGCTTTCATCTCACTGATTCCAGCGGCTTGATACGGAATATCAAGAGACGCAGCCTTGGCGGCGGACAGCCTCCTTTCCGCCATTTCCTGATTTATCAGCCTGACATCCCACGATTCCGGCGACGGGCCGCTGGCGCTTTGCCGGGGCTGGCCGGTGGAAAGCGTAAAGCGGACGCGGTTCCAGTCTTCGCCGCTTTTCTGGGCGATCTGGGCAACGCGCTCCAGCGTCACCTGTCCGCGCTCCGAATCCAGCGCGGCGCGGTAGGCTGGACGCCAGCCCGCGTCTGAAAACAGATAGCGGAGGCGAACCTGCCCGTCATGGTTCGCTCTGAGGCGCACCGAAAGGCTGCGAACCTGCTTCACCGCCGGGCGGATACGGTCAAGATCGTTTTGCCGCGCCTGCAATTCACGTCCAAGGTCGTGCTTTTGCGTGTCGATCTCCAATATCCGCCGCGCCGCGCCAATACTGCCCTGACGGATGATTTCCAGCATCTTCGCCGGATTGGCCGCCTGCGGCCCCGCATGGCCCTCTTGGGGCGCAGCCAGCGTATCAAGATATTTCAGTTCCCGCGCCGCTGCCGCCCGCTCAACGTCCAGCGCCTGAATGCGCCCGGAAAGTTTGCGGACTTCCGCCTCCAGCCGCGCTTCTTCGGCGTTCAGGGGCGCGGTGCGGTCGCTGTCGCGCCAGACGGTTTCGCCAATCTCAATGCCGGCATCCGCCTCCACCTCCACGCTGCTGGTGTCAAAATTGGCCGGCAACCCGACAATCTCCAGCCCCTCCGCGCCCGCTTTCACCGCCGCCGCCCGCTCAATCAGGGCGCTGCCCGGATACAACATCACACTGGTGACCGGCGCGGCAGAAGCCGCCGAGGCGGACAAGGGATCGGCGGCGAACAGCGCGGCAAAAGGCGTGCAGGCCAGCAGGGCCGTGATGACGGCGGGCAAAAAACGGGACATCGTGCTCATGCGAGGCTCCCAAAAGGAAAAACCGGAATCCAGATTATATATACCGCATCAGCAGGTTCGGACGAAAGCGCAAAAATACCGCTCGCCCTGAAGCGCTGTCGAAGGGCATTCCTTGTAGCAACGAGGGCAACGACTGCCTCAGCCCGAACGGTTGGGAGTGGTTCAGAGTTTCCCCAGGGGAAACGAGGTTGACCGGAAGTGTCCGGCAGGCGCGGGCAGGTCTGAACGCTTAACGGCCCTTCTCCCACGAATCCCTGAGCGTCACTGTACGATTGAACACCGGCTGTCCGGGTTGGGAATCTTCGCGGTCGGCGGTGAAGTAGCCGTGGCGCTCGAACTGGAAGCGTTGTTCCGGGCTTGCGTCCCGCAAGGCGAATTCGAGTTGGGCGGTGACGGTCTGGATGGAATCCGGGTTGATGTCGTCGAGAAAATCGCCGTCCGCGCCGGGGGCGGGGGTCTTGAAGAGACGATCGTAAAGCCGCACTTTTGCCGCGTGGGCGTGCGCAACCGAAACCCAGTGCAGATTGCCCTTGACCTTGACGCTGTCCGCGCCGGGCGTGCCGGACAGCGTTTCGGGCAGATATTCACATAGCACCGTGGTCACCTTGCCTGCCGCGTCTTTTTCACAGCCGGTGCATCTGACAATGTAGGCGTATTTCAGCCGCGCCAGATTGCCGGGGGTGAGCCGGTTGAAGCCCTTGGTGGGCGTTTCCAGAAAATCCTCGCGCTCAATCCACACCTCGCGGCCAAAGGGCAGGTCACGCTTGCCGAGTTCCGGCTTCAGGGGATGATTGGGGGCGTGGCACACTTCCTCCTGTCCCGCCGGGTAGTTGGTGATGACGAGTTTGACCGGGTCAAGCACGGCGATGCGGCGTTTGTCCAGATCGTTCATGACTTCGCGCATACAGTCTTCAAGCAGGCGGTAATCAATCAACGAATCGTTTTTGGAGACGCCGACGCGCTCCATCAGGAGCCGAAAACCCTCCGGCGCGTAACCGCGTCGACGCGCCCCGACCAGGGTAGGCATTCGGGGGTCGTCCCAACCGGAGACCTTTTTTTCTTCCACCAGTTGTATCAGCTTGCGTTTGGAGAGCACCACATAGGTGAGGTTCAGGCGGGAAAATTCGTACTGGCAGGGGCGCGGGCGCTGAATCAGGCCGCCTTCCGCCAGCCGTTCCAGAAGCCAGTCATAGAAGGGGCGCTGGTCTTCAAATTCCAGTGTACAGATGGAATGGGTGATGTTTTCCAGCGCGTCCTCGATCGGGTGCGCGAAGGTGTACATCGGATACACGCAGTAGGCATCGCCGGTGTTGTGATGGCTGACGTGGCGAATGCGATAAATGGCCGGGTCGCGCAGGTTGATGTTGGGCGAGGCCATGTCGATTTTGGCGCGCAGCACATGCGCGCCGTCGGGGAATTCCCCCGCCTGCATTCGTGCAAACAGCGCCGCGTTTTCGGCGCTGGAACGGTCACGGTAGGGGCTGTTGATGCCGGGGTCTGTGAGCGTGCCCCGGTGGGCGCGCATCTCGTCCGCCGTCTGGCTATCGACATAGGCATGGCCGGAAGCGATCAGGGATTCGGCGCAGGCGAGCATCTGGGCAAAGTAGCTGGAGGCGAAATAAAGGTTGTTTTCCACGCCATCCTGCCAGTCGAAGCCGAGCCAGCGCACGGCGTCAATGATGGAATCGACATATTCCTGCGCTTCTTTTTCCGGGTTGGTGTCGTCAAAGCGCATGTGACAGCGCCCGCCAAACTGCCGCGCCAGTCCAAAATTGAGGCAGATCGACTTGGCGTGGCCAAAATGCAGATAGCCATTGGGTTCGGGCGGAAAGCGGGTGCGAATGCGGGCGGCGTCCGGCGGCGCGTCGGCGTGGGTGACGGCCAGACCCGGCCTGCCCGACCAGCGGCGACCCGCGTATTTGTCGGCCTTCAGGTCGGCTTCGACGATGTTGCGGATAAAATTGGCGGCAGGGGGGGAAGGCGTTGCGTTGGGTTGGCTCACAATAGACCCGATAAAAAAGGGAATCCGACATTTTACCGATACTGCGCCCAGGAGGGTTAGTGCTTCCTGTGCGAACTTCCCGTTAAAATAGCGAAAACCGGGAGTTTTGACATGCACACGTCTCATTTTGTCTGCCATTTTTTCGTGATTGGCCTGGG
>JAITNI010000109.1 GCA_031290535.1 Zoogloeaceae bacterium | reverse complement strand
CCCGCAAAGGCGGAACTGCCCTTGCGGTTGAAATCGCCTTCCAGCCCATGCCCGACAGCCTCATGCAGCAAAATGCCCGGCCAGCCGGGGCCAAGCACGACGGTTGTTTGTCCCGCCGGGGCCGGGCGGGCGTCCAGATTGATGGCCGCCTGATGCGTGGCCTGCCGGGCGTATTCCCGCAACACGGCATCGCTGAAATAGCCGTAATCAAAACGCCCACCGCCGCCCGCCGCGCCCTGTTCGCGCCGTCCGCCGTCCTCAATGATGACGCTGATGGACACCCGCGCCAGCGGACGCACATCGGCGGCCAGCCGACCATCGGAACCGGCGATCAGCACCACTTCCCACTCGCCCGCCAGCGAGGCCATGACTTGCGCCACACGCGGATCGGCAGCGCGGGCGAAGGCTTCCAGCCGTTCCAGCAGACGCACTTTTTCCACAGCGGGCAGCGAGGCGAGCGGGTCGGCTTCGCGGTACAGCGACGCAGGCAAGGGGAGGGGCGCGAGTCTGGTAGTGTGGGGGGCGGCAATCTGCCCGGTCGCGCCCGCATCCTGCCCCATCGCGCCAATCGCCCGCACGCTGTCGGCGGCGTCCTGCAAGGCGGAAAGGCGGATGTCGTCCGAATAGGCAAAGGCCGTTTTTTCGCCGGACAGGGCGCGCACGCCAACCCCCTGGTCAATATTGAAACTGCCCGCCTTGACGATGCCTTCGTCCAGACTCCAGGATTCATAGCGCGAATACTGAAAATACAGATCGGCATAATCCACACGCGCCCCCATGACGCGCCCGAACACGCTTTCAAGATCGGCCAGACCCAGCGCGTAAGGGGTCAGCAACAGGCGTTCGGCCTGAGCCAGCGGCGAGAAGGAGGGCAGGGGAGACGACATGTGCAAAACTTTCTTCCCTCAAAGGGGCGGTAACAGCGAATGAATATTTCCCCACCAGAACGCTGGCGGGAAGGGAGTGCGGATTCTACCTTTTTTGGCTGAGGAATGGTGAGCGCGAAGCGGACGAGGAGCGTTAACACGTTTTGCCCTCCAACCCCTGATGTCTGCGCGTTTGTGTTATGAATATTTCTGTCGTTTCCTTTCGTCGCCACAGATCTCTTTAGTGGACGGTTCGCTTGAGCAAGATCAAACAGTTCCAGATGGGGCTTCCCCCTTGACAAGAGGGGATTGAGGGGGACGTTCAGATTGCCGCCGCTGCAAAACCCCTCCTGTACCTTCCCTTGTGTGCGGCTTCGCCGTATTCCGCTGGCGCGGAACCAGCCTTCGGCTGTCCTGCGGCCTTTCGGCTTGGTCAAGGGAGGATGATTTGCTGCGCTGCGTGCAGGAAATTTGGAGCTTCGTGCGATTGTCCTGCCAGACTGTCACCGGCCCATGCGATGATCGTGTTTCCCTGATAAACTTCCCCGTTTTCGACAGGGTTAAGCTCATGTCCGGTAACACTTTCGGTACCCTCTTGACCGTCACTTCCTTCGGCGAATCCCACGGCGCGGCGATTGGCTGCGTGGTGGATGGCTGTCCGCCGGGGCTGGCACTGGAACCTTCCGATATTCAGAGCGAACTTGACCGACGCAAGCCCGGCACCTCCCGCCATGTCACGCAGCGGCGCGAGCCGGATGCGGTGGAGATTCTCTCCGGCGTCTTTGAGGGGCGCACTACGGGTACGCCGATTGCGCTCCTGATTCGTAATCAGGATCAGCGCAGCAAGGATTACGGCAACCTCGCCCAGACTTTCCGTCCCGGCCACGCGGATTATGCCTATGTTCAGAAATACGGTTTTCGGGATTATCGCGGCGGCGGGCGTTCCAGCGCGCGCGAGACGGCGGTACGGGTGGCGGCGGGCGCGATTGCGAAAAAATGGCTAAAAGAACGTTACGGCGTCGTCATTCGGGGCTGGATGAGCGCGCTGGGGCCGATTGAAATCCCATTTGTCAATGAAGCGGACATTGACGCCAACGCCTTTTTCGCGCCCAACGCGGGCAAGGTAGCGGCGCTGGAAGCCTATATGGATGTGCTCCGAAAATCCGGCGATTCCATCGGCGCGAAAATTACCGTCACAGCGCGGGGGCTGCCGCCGGGTTGGGGCGAGCCGGTGTTCGACCGGCTGGATGCCGACATCGCCTACGCCCTGATGGGCATCAACGCGGTGAAGGGCGTCGAAATCGGCGCGGGGTTTGAGAGCGTCACACAAAAAGGCAGCGAGCATGGCGACGAACTGACGCCGGACGGATTTGCCACAAACCACGCTGGGGGCATTGCCGGGGGCATTTCCACCGGGCAGGACATTGTCGCCCATCTGGCGATCAAGCCGACTTCCAGCATCCACCTGCCGCGCCGCTCGATTGATCTTGCCGGACGTCCCACGGAAGTCATCACCGAAGGCCGCCATGACCCTTGTGTGGGCATCCGCGCCACGCCGATTGCCGAGGCCATGCTGGCGCTGGTGCTGATCGACCACGCCCTGCGCCACCGGGCGCAATGCGGCGATGTAGAGCCGCCGCTGGCGGCGATTTGAGCGGGTGAGCGCGACATTGCGCCCCTCCCCCTCTTTTTTCCAGCGCGAGTTTGCGATTCTCACCATCATTCATCCGCACGATAGCCCTGTTCTTGGTCGAAGGGCGTGGTTCGACAGGCTCACCACGAACGGAAAATTGTGCAGGTTCCACCACGAATGGAAAATTGTTCAGGCTTCACCACGAACGGAAAATTGTGGGAAC
>JAITNI010000063.1 GCA_031290535.1 Zoogloeaceae bacterium | reverse complement strand
GGAAAAGGCGCGTTCCGGTTCCTGCTGGTTGGCGAAGGTCAGCGCCTGCTGCAAAATTTCAATGGTATAGGGGCGCGAGGTGATGACGTCGTTGAAAACGTCCAGTTGCCCCGCCGTTTTCAAGGCGTCCAGACGCGGTGTGGTGGGACGCGGGTAGCCATACAGGCTCATGCGCTGACTGGTGGTGGATTCGCCGATCACCAGCACCAGCGTGCGCGGCGCGTTGCCATTGGCATCGGTGAGTTTTTCCAGCGGCGGCAGGGCGGCGTTGCCCGCCAGCAGGTGTTCCAGATTGTCGAGTTGCTGGCGATACTGGATGAATCCCAACAGCAATTGCCAGGGCGCGGCCGGTTCCAGGCGCAGTTGCAATTTTTTTGTGGCGAAGGATAAATCCGGGCCAACATCGAAATAGCGGACGTAAGGGTAGGCAAAATTCACCAGCACCAAAAGCGCCACCGTCAGCGCCGCCCAGGGGCGCGGCAGATGCACCGGGCGCAGCCGTCGCCAGAGCAGCGCGGCGATCCGCGTGTACACCAATATTCCGGCCATCAAGTAGAGATTGACGTATTGACTGAAATATTCCCCGGCTTCCTCGGTGTTGGTTTCAAAAATGGTAAAAATCACGCCGCGCGAAAATTCCTGCCCGTAAATCGCCCAATACCCCAGACTGACCAGCGAGGCCGCCCAAAGCAGAATCCCGATCACGGTGCTGATCTGCCGCGTCCGATGGGGAAAGAGCAACACCGGCGCGAGCCAGACGAGGCTCAGGAAGAGCACATTGCGAAACCCCGTCATGCCCGCCGTGGGGATGAGCAAGGTCTGAACGACGCCGGAAAAATACCAGAAAAACAGATACAGCCAGATCAGCCCCGCCCAATCGATGCGGCGCGGAGCGGGAGATGGAGCGGCGGTGGGAGTGTTGGCGGGAACAGGAGCGGGGGGAATGGGTGAGTGCGGGGAAGTCACAAGACACTCCAGAAACAAAGTGCCGCCATTCTCGCCATCGCACCATCAAGCGCCTGTCAAGGAAATGTGAAAAAAATATGAAATGACTTGAGGGAAGGTATGAAAAGTCATCGTTTGCACAGGGCCATCGCCTTTGGGCGGTTTTTTTGACAATGGCGTTTTTCCCCCACCTGCAAGCCCCTGCCCCGTCATTCCAGCGAAACCACGATTCCTGTTCGTGTAAGGGCACGGCATGCCGTGCCCTGGGCCGTCGGACCGCCAAAAGGCTCGCTTCTCTCGCGTCCTTCAGCGCTTCAGCGACACCGAGCCGACCGCGCCAAGGATCAGCAGCGAGGCCAGAACTTCCTGCCAGCCGAGCGACTCGCCAAGGAAGATCACGCCGCAGAGCACACCGATCAGCGGTATGGCCAGCGATGACAGGGACGAGACGGATACCGGCACCATCTGCACGATACGGTTCCATGCCCATTGACCGAACATGAATGAGAGGAAGATGTTGTAGAGGATGCCAAAACTCGGCCAGAAGCTCGGAACGGCGAGGCGAAAGGTCTCCAGCGGAATCGCCAGCGCCAACAGCGGCACACTGCCGATCAGCATTGTCCAGCCGGTCAGCGCCGATACCGGCATGGCGACGGGCAGACGTTTGAGCAGCACCACGCCAATGGCCCAGCTCCACGCGGCGACGATCATGCACGCGACGCCGACCGGCGCCCGCAACATGCTTTCCACGCTGTCGCCCATCAGCACCACGATTCCCGCCAGTCCAAGCAACAGACCGAAGATCAGGCGCGCCGTCAGCCGTTCGCCAAGGAAACGCACGGACAGGAGCGTCGACCACAGCGGCATGGTGTATCCCAACAGCGCTGCCCGGCCCGAGGGAAGCAACAGGACGCCGAAGCCGATCATCGCGTTCCAGATCGCGATGTTGAATGCCGAGATCCACAGCACACGGTTCCATTGACCCGCTGGAACCCTGAGCGACATACCGCTGGCCCGCGCCAGAACCAGCATTCCCACACCGCCGAACAGCGTACTGATGGAACGAAAATAAAGCGGCGGTACTTCGCGCAGCACCATCTTCATGACAGGCCAGTTGGCACCCCAGAAAAGGGTCAGCAACACCAACAACAACAAACCCTGCCGGGGCAGGCGGTCGTGGGAACTCGAAATCATGATTGGAGCCTATTGAACCCGCAATAAAATAGATTGTATCAAGCGGCGCAACGAATGTTATTGGCGTCGAAACAGGATATCAGGGCCATCGCATGAATATTCGCAACCCTTCATGGACGCTTGAAACGTGGCGCAAGCTGACTCGATTCAGGATTCGATGGCCTGATATAAATCGGCCAACAAATCATCGACCGGTTCGATACCGATTGAAAAGCGCAATAAGTCATCGGGACAGAAGGTGCCCGCGCCCTCGACACTGGCCCGATGCTCGACCAGACTTTCCACCGAGCCTAATGAAGTGGCCTGTTTGAAAACGCGCAAACGCGCCGCGACGGCTCGAGCCTTGGCCTGACCTCTCGCAAAACGCACGGACAACATGCCGCCAAACCCGCCTTTCATTTGCTTTTGAGCGATGGTGTGTCCCGCGTGATCCGGCAGGCCGGGATACAAACCCCGTGCTATTTCTGGATGTTTTTGCAAGGCTTGCGCAAGGGTCAGCGCACTGGCCGAAGCGGTTCGGACACGTACAAACAATGTCCGCATTCCGCGCATCAACAGCCATGCCTCAAAGGGTCCCAGGATAGCGCCGCCATTCGTTCGCGCCGAACGAACCCGTTGCCAGAACGCGCTATCCGCGCGTGTCACCAGAACGCCCGCGATCACATCCGAATGCCCGTTCAAGTATTTTGTCGCCGAATGTAAT
>JAITNI010000285.1 GCA_031290535.1 Zoogloeaceae bacterium | reverse complement strand
GCCCGGTTTTTTTCACCTTGAACAGCGTGCAGTCGCGTCCGATTTTTTTCAGGAGGTCGTTGAGGCGAAGGCGTCTTTGTCGGGCAATGGCTTTGTGCAGGGCGGGGCGGTCGGCAAGGCTCAGGCGGGAATCCGGCTGGGCGGCCAGATAGACGTTCAGCCAGTGGACAAGTTCGGCTTCCAGCCGCAAGGGAAGCTGGGCGAAAAAAACGCCCAGATTTTCCAGCGCCAGCGCTTTTGGCAAAGGCTGCCCCGGCGTGGCAGCCCGGATGCCGCCACCATCAATCAGGAACAGGCGGCCTTGCTGGTAGAGGAGATTGTCCAGATGCAAATCCGCCTGCCAAAGCCCTTTGGCGTGGAGTTGGGCGATGGCGGCCAGCGCCTCGTCCAGAATCCGCGCCTGCGCTGCTTTTGCGTCGGAGCCGGAAGGGGCGTCTTCCAGCGCCTGCCAGCGCTCGCCCAGACTTTGCGCGTCTGCCAGATATTCGCTCAACAGCCAGCCGCCAACAGGGACGGCAAACCCTGCCGCCAGCAAGCGCGGCGTGGTCAGTCCCTGTTCGGCAAGCAACGCCGCGCCGGTTTTTTCCCGCTCAAAATGTCGCGCCGCCGTGGGGCCGACCAACAGTTTGGCCAGCACTGTTTGTGCCTGTCCCTGCGCGTCCCGCCACAGCGCGACGCCCACATAGCGCCGGTTGGGGAGGACGCGCAACAGGCGTTCCAGCCGCAGGGTGTCGCCTTCTCCGGGCAGGGCGAGGACAAGCGGCAGGGCGGGCTGGCGTCCGGCATTTTTCAGTGCGGAGAGCGGCAGAGCGTTCGACATCACGCGCCTGCTTTTTTCTGCCGCCGCGCCGCGAGGGCGTGTTGCCAGAGGTTGATTTCCGGGCTGTCCGGCGGGCAGTCCAGATAGGCGACCAGCAGGCAGCGGATTTCCGCGTCCTTCAGGGCGGGCGCGTGGCGAATGAACTGTTCCACATCCTTGATGCGGTCGCGGCGACCGAACCACAGGGGACGGGTTTTTTCCAGATCAATCAGACAGGCTTCTATCTCCGTGGCGGTGGCGCGGGTAAAAATGTGGCGGGGATAAAAGCAGCCATGCACCAGTCCGGCGGCGTGCAGGCGGCGGGCCAGATGGCCGCAGGCGACAAGGAGCGCGGGGCGCTCTTCTTCACGGGCATGGGCAAAAGCATGATCCAGATCGCGCCAGCCCGTCAGGGCGCGGGTGAGGAGTAGGGCGCGCCACGTTCCATGCTGATGGCGCTGGGCGTAAAAAGTGGCTTGCAGGGCGGGTACGCCGCGCTGCTGGTAACGCTGGATATTGCGAAATTCCCGCGCAAAAGTCGGCTCGCCGAAGGGGTGCGCGAGGTTTCTCGTCAGGTGGTTTTGCTGGCGTTTGAGGTAGTAGGCGTGACCGTCCAGTTCCAGACGGCAGACGTGGCTGGTGCCGCCCCGGTCGACATTGGGGTCATCGACCGGCGTCAACTCCAGCCCCCAGAGCGCCTCAAAATCCGCCAGCCCGTGCTGTTCCAGCCGGGGACGATCCTCGATGGCGATAAAGTCGTTCATGCGCTGTCCTCAAAAAAATGCACGATGCGCCGGATGCAGTCCTTGTCGGCGGGCGTCAGGCGTTTTTGTTGGCGGTACTGGAGGTAAAACCGGAGCCGTTGGCGGTTGGAAAGATGCTGTTTGGCGACTTTGTCGAGTGTCGCCAGGTCTTTCACGATGCGGTAGGCGAGCAGGGGGCCAAACCAGTAGCCGCCCCACGGACAGTCAATAAAATACACCCGGCGTTCGGGATCGACGAGGATGTTGCGCCATTTCAGGTCATTATGAATGAAATGATGCGCGTGCAGGATGCGGGTGTAGGTGGCGACCTGCTGGCTGATTTCCGCCACCCAGACCGGGTCGGACAGGCGCGGGTCGTGGCGGCGGGCGAGCGTCGCCAGATCCTCGGTGGCGGGCAGTTCGCGGGTAATCAGCGCGCCGCGCCAAAACGCGCCGTAGCGCCGTTCCATGCCGCAGGCCACGATCTCTGGAATCGGAATGCCCCATTTGCCAAACTGCTTCAGATTCTGCCACTCCGCCTTGACGCGCGGGCGCGGCAGGTAGGCGAGCAGAGCCAGACGCAGGTAGCGCCCCCAGTGCCGCCGCCAGTTTTTCGGCGTCCCCACTCCGGCGCCGTAGCGCTTGACGTAGTAGCGCACGCCGGCGCGTTCGACGCGGATGACTTCCGATTTGGGGTCTTGCGTCAGGCGCTCGCCCTGCAAGGCAAACACGGCGTCCAGCGTGCCAAATTCGGCGCGCAAATGCGCGTAGGCGGGTTCCAGACGCCAGCCGCGCATCAGAGGGGCCGTCCTGTCGCTTGCAGGCGGACAAAGCGACGCGCCAGCCGCTCGGCGTCCTTTTTCAGCCAGAGGAGAAGAGAGGCTTCTGTGCGGAAAATGTCGCGCAGGGGACAATCAACAAAATAGTCGCGTAAAAAGCGCAGGATGTCGCGGCGGGTGAGACCAATATCGAGCGCGGAAAAGTAGAGGGCGGCCAGGTCTTTGTTGCGCCAGCGCCGGGGCGTCGCGGCGCGGGTTTGGGCGCGGTGCAGGTCGATCATGGCGAGGTTTGGAGCGGTGTTTTTATCTTCCGTCTGGCGCAGCAAAAAGTGGCAGAGGTAGCAATCCCGATGATTGACGCCCGCCCGGTGCATCCTGCCGACGCTGTGCGCGACGGCGGCGATCAGCGCGTGTTTTTGTCCCGGCGCGGGCGGCGCTTCCCGCCAGTGGCGGGTGAGGGTTTCCAGATCGACGGCGGGGGCGATTTCTTCGGTAACGATGAAGGAATGGCGCGTCGCCGGGTTTTGTCCCCGTTCGCCAAACGCCACCGCCCGCATGGTGGGCACGCCCGCCTGATGCAGGCGTTCCAGCGCCCGCCACTCCTGCCCCGCGCCCAACACGGGCCATTTGAGCGTACAGAGATTCTTGAGAATTTCGCCCCACCCGACGCCGCGATGGATTTTGACAAAATAGCCGCGCCCGTCGACCTCCACCCGCAGGGTGCGCCGCCCCGGCATGTCGCGGAAAATCTGACCGCGCAGTTGCTCGACTTCGGCAAAGGCGTCTTGCCCCGCCCACAGGCTCAAAAAGGGTTCCGCAAGCACGAGGGTGTTGTTGTTGTGCGTCATCAAATCCTGTCCGCCCGCACGGCGCAAAAAGCGTCGAACAGGGCGAAAGGGAGGGTTGTTTGCATCGGCGGATTATAGTGGAATACGGGAGGATTTGGGGGAGTAGCAGGGCAATCGCACGAAGCGCCAAATTTCCTGCGCTGCGCGCAGGATTTGGACGTCCATTCTCTTCTCCCCTTGTACAGACCGGAGACATAGTGAACACCTGTTCGGAGACATGGTAGACACATTTTAACGATTTTTCCCGACGCAAATGGAGGCTTGTTTCAGATCAATCCGTCCGATAGGGGTGCT
>JAITNI010000279.1 GCA_031290535.1 Zoogloeaceae bacterium | reverse complement strand
ACCCGTAAAATCTGGCAGGAAATCGCCCGGCTTGGCGCGGGGGAGTACATCACCATTCCCCAGGATGGCGGCAGGATTGTCGTGATCGAAACGCCCTATGACGAAGAAATCATCATCATCCAGAGAAAGCTGAATACGACGGTCATCCCCTACGGCGAGCGGGAAATCCAGGCCGAAGTCCTCGACAAGAAGCGTTCTTATGAATCGGCGGCGCCGTCCGTCGCCGCCGACATGTCGAGCTATGTCAACAAAGCCGGCAAGGGCGGCGCGGTCATTACCGGCGCGGGCGACCTGACCGCCGATTTCAATGAAGGCAAGGCGAAGCTCGACCAGATTCCCGCCGCCGAATTGCCGGAAAACATGCGCGGCATGACGCTGGCGGAAAAGCGGGCCTACATCGCCGAACAAACGAAAAAACGCGACGAACTGGCTCGTCAACTGGCGCAAAAAGTCAGCCAGCGCGATGCTTTTGTCAAGACGGCAGAAGCCAAAAAACCCGCCGGAAAAGAAGGCGACAGTTTTGATCGGGAAGTCACCAGAACCCTGAAGACGCAAATCAGGTAGCCGCCTGAAAAACGCGCCCACCCAAAGAAACGGAAGCCCGCCCATGCCCCTCATTCCTCCCATGTCTGGCCTCTTCCGCTTGCGCGGATGGGGCTTGGCGTTTTGCGTATTTTGCGCGGTGTTGTTGCCGCTTGCGGCGCGAGCCTGCGCGCCTTGTGCGCCCATGACGCCGCAACAGGCTTACGATCATGCGACGCTTGTGGTGCTGGCCAAAATCACGCGCATCGTCGATGGCGACCTCGCAACGAATACCCCCAGCCGCTATCGTCTGGACGTGCGACAAGCCTGGAAAGCCGTCCCGCCAAAATTGTTGACGATGGTGGCGGAGGTGGGCGATGGCGCGAATTGCGGCGTGCCGCTGGAAGCAGATTATTTGCAGGGCACGGTTCAGCTTCTGTATCTCTGGCAGGACAGACAAGGGGAATTCCGGGAAAATGACTGCGGCAGCCTCGGCCTCTCTTCCAAAACCCCGGCGGCGCTCGGGGCGCTGCAACGCCGCATTGAATGGCTGAATCAGGCCGAAGCAGCGCGTCTGGCGGAATAAAACAAAATCTCGCGCCGGATTCCTGATTGTTCGCGGCGGGTTTTGTGGTAGGATTCGCACCGGCGGGTCTCCCCGCATTGCAGGGTGGTGAATCGGGTCAGGTTCGGAAGAAAGCAGCCACAGCCATTTTCTGCAAGTGCCGGGGGTTAGGCTCGCCACTTTCTTTTATTCTTCTGGATTGGGGCGCATGAGCTATCAGGTGCTTGCCCGTAAGTGGCGTCCGCGCAATTTTTCCACGCTGGTGGGACAAGAGCACGTGGTCAGGGCGCTGACCCATGCCCTGAACGAAAAACGGCTGCACCACGCCTACCTCTTCACCGGGACGCGCGGCGTGGGCAAGACTACCATTGCCCGCATTCTGGCCAAATCCCTGAACTGCGAAGCGGGCGTTTCCGCCGAACCCTGCGGCCATTGTTCGGCCTGTCAGGAAATCGACACCGGTCGCTTTGTGGATTTGCTGGAAATCGACGCGGCCTCGAATACCGGAGCCGCAGACATGCGTGAACTGCTGGAAAACGCAGTGTACGCACCAACGCGAGGGCGCTACAAGGTTTACGTCATCGATGAAGTACACATGCTTTCTGGTCATGCGTTCAATGCAATGCTCAAAACGCTGGAAGAGCCACCCGAACATGTGAAATTCGTGCTGGCGACCACCGACCCGCAAAAAATCCCCGTCACCGTGCTGTCACGCTGCTTGCAGTTCAACCTGAAGCAGATGCCCCTGCCCGCCATTGTCGAACATCTGGGGCGCATTCTTGTTGCCGAGGACATCCCCTTTGAGCCGGAAGCCTTGCAGAGTATTTCGCGCGCGGCAGGCGGGAGTATGCGCGACGCCCTGTCGCTTCTCGATCAGGCCATCGCGCACGGGGCGGGACGGGTGGATGCCGCGCAGGTGCGCGAGATGCTCGGCACGGTCGATACTTCGCATCTGCTGGAAATTCTGGAAGCGCTGGCGGCGGCGGATGGAGCCAGACTGTTCGCCATCGCCGAGGACATTCAGGGGCGCAGCCTCTCCGCCGCCAACGCCTTGCAGGAACTGGCGGTGCTGCTCACCCGCCTGCAATTGTTGCAGCTTGTGCCGAACCTTGAATCTGACGATATTGCCCGCGAGCGCGTCAAGGCGCTTTCCGAACGTTTTTCCCCCGAATTCATCCAGTTGGCCTACCAGATTGTCACGCAGGGCCGGCAGGAACTCGCCCTCGCCCCGGACGAACACAGCGGCCTGATGATGACGCTCCTGCGTCTGCTGGCCTTCATGCCGCTGGAGGCAGAAGGCAGCGCCAGACCCGTCCCCTCTGCTATCGTCCGTCCTGCGCCCTCCCCTGACACGGAGCGGGCGCAGGGGGGGACGACGGCAGTAAAAGTCAACACACCCGCAAATTCCGCCGCCGCGCCCGTCCGGGAAGACCCGCTCCCGGCGTTGTGCGCCGCGCCGGTTCCCGACACGCTGGACTGGCACGCGCTGGCGGCTTCCCTCAAGGTGACGGGCATGGTGCGCGCGCTGGCGCAACATTGCGATCAGGTCAGCCGGGACGCGCATTCCTGCGTCCTGCAACTGCCGCCCGCGCATCGCCATCTGCTCCACAAGGCGCATCAGGACAAATTGCAGCAGGCGCTGTCGGAGCGCCTGGGGGCAAACATTCAACTTCGCATCGACATCGCGGAAGTCGTGGGCGTCACGCCCGCCCAGGCGGCGGAACAGACGCGCCGTGTGCGTCAGGAAGGGGCCATTGCCGCCATCGAGGCCGACCCCTTTGTGCAGGAAACGCTGGAAACTTTTGACGCTTCGATTGCCGACAATTCCATTCAACCCCTTCCCTAACCTCTAAAGGAGCAAGTAAAAATGATGAAAGGCGGACTGGCGGGCCTGATGAAACAGGCGCAGGCCATGCAGGCCAACATGGCCAAAGCGCAGGAAGAACTGGCGCAACTGGAAGTGGAAGGACAATCGGGCGCGGGCATGGTGAAAGTCATCATGACCTGTAGCCACGACGTGCGGCGAGTGTCCATCGACCCTTCCGTGCTTGATGACAAGGAAATGCTCGAAGACCTGCTGGCGGCGGCCTTCAACGACGCCGTGCGGCGCGGCGAAGCCCTGAGCGCCGAGCGCATGGCAGGGTTTACGGCGGGCCTCAATCTGCCGCCCGGCATGAAACTTCCCTTCTGATTTTGCTTTTACCGCCATGACGCCCAGCGCGCTAGAAACCCTGATCGACGCCCTGCGCTGCCTGCCGGGCGTCGGCCCCAAATCGGCGCAGCGCATGGCCTATCACCTGCTGCAACACAACCGTCCCGGCGCGGCGCGTCTGGCGACGGCTTTGCAGTACGCGCTGGAAAACCTGCGCCATTGCCAGCGCTGCAACACTTTTTCCTCGCTCGACATTTGCGAACGCTGCGCCTCGCCCCGGCGCGACGCCTCGCTGCTGTGCGTGGTCGAAACGCCGGTGGACATGAGCCGGATGGAAGAAACGCA
>JAITNI010000171.1 GCA_031290535.1 Zoogloeaceae bacterium | reverse complement strand
GGGCAATGCCCGTTTCATTTCCGGCGATTTCGGCGGCAAACGCCAGACCCACGATCCACGCCAACATCGTCCCCGGGCGACGGATAGCCAGCACCAGGGCGAAATCCAGTGACGTTTTCATATGCCGTGTTTTTTCTTCGAGCTTCCCCAGCGCCCGGCGCAAAATGAAGTTGAAGACCACCACCGCGCACACGACGAGGCTGACATACAGCGCCAGCGTCACTTTCGCGCCGCCCCCCGTCACCTGCGCCAGCCAGCCCTGTACGTCGTCCATGTTTTCTCCCAAGCTGAAATTTGCCAAAATCGTGACGATTTTACGTCGTTCCAGACCGTAGCCCTTGCTTATATGCTGGAATCCAGTATTTTAACGGCTTGCAAACCAAAATGCCCAAGGCAAGACAGCATCATGGACGACGTCGCTGCAAAAGCCCTCCGGGGCATCACCATCCCTTCCTGCCCGGCCATCCTCACCCAGTTGATGACCGAACTGCGAAGCCCCGTCACCAGCAACAAGAAAATCGCCGGGCTGATTATTCAGGACGTTGGCATTGCCGCGATGGTCATCCGCAGCGCCAATTCGCCGCTCATCAGCGGCAACCGGCGCATCGAATCCATCTCGGACGCGGTCAACCTGCTCGGCTTTGGCTCGCTTGCCAATCTGGTGCATGAGGCGCTGCTGCAAAATTCGATCGGCGACAACCACGCCTCGCTTGAACGCTTCTGGGACAGTTCGCGCTACACCGCCATTGCCAGCTCCAAGCTCGCAGCGATTATCGGGCACGTCAGCCCGGATACCGCCTACACCTTCGGTCTTTTTCATGACTGTGGCATTCCCCTGCTCGCCCAGCGCTACCCCGACTACAAAACCGTGCTGCGCGAAGCCAACCAGAATGCCGAAAGGATGTTTACCGCAATCGAGGATGAAGCCATCGGCACCAGCCACGCCGTGCTCGGCTATTACCTTGCGCGCTCCTGGGGGCTGTCCGACGCCGTGACCCAGGGCATTCTCAACCATCACGACTACGCCCAGCTTGAAGACCCGCGCAACATCGCCAGCGACGCGCATCGCCTGATTGCGATCAACGTCATCGCTGAATATGTCGCCCGCACCCACTTACGCACCGCCCACGACACCGAATGGACAAAAGCCCTCAGCGCGGTAGCCTTTTTCTTCGGCCAGTCTTCCGCCGACATCTCCGATCTTGCCGACGATGTGATCTACCAGTTCGATCAGGCGCTGACCAGCCATGATGATGACTAATAAATAAAACGCTCACATTCCGGCACCAGATACGCTATCCTGACCGGCTTCCGGCATCCGTGCCGGGTTTGTCCTGCAAGTCCCCACGCACATTTCCATGTGCCCCACGTCTTCCACGAAAAGGAACTACCATGCCACGCGATTTTTCCGAAGTGTTTCTCTACAACTTTGAAGACCTGAAGGAAGGCCAGACCGCTTCCGTTGCCCGTACCGTCTCCGAGGCCGATATTCTGGCGTTTGCGGGGGTCTCCGGCGATACCAACCCGGTGCACGTCGATCAGGAATTCGCCGCAGGCACCATGTTCAAGGGGCGTATTGCCCATGGCATGCTGTCCGCTGCCTATATTTCTACGGTGTTGGGCACCAAACTGCCCGGCCCCGGCGCGATTTATCTGTCGCAGTCGCTGAAGTTCAAAGCGCCGGTGAAGATTGGCGACACCGTGGTCGCCCGCGTCACCGTCACCGCGCTGAAGGCCGAAAAGCGCCGCGTCACTCTCTCCACGGTGTGCACGGTTGGCGATACGGAAGTCACTGTCGGCGAAGCTGAAATTCTCCTCCCCGCGCACGCCTGACCAGGCGCTGGATTTCGGAGCCTACCTGCCCGGCAGTCCGGGCAGCGCGCTCACCGCCGACCCCACTTTTTCCACCACGGGGTCGGCCCAGTTGCCCGTGATTCTGTATTCATAAGCGAACAGCTTTTCGATCGGGTCGCCAAACACTTTTTGCCCCAGATACGTCACCGCGCCCGCCACCGGATTCACCATGCCCGCCGCCGCCGCAATGGCGACCGTTTCCGCCAGGGTGGGTTGCACTTTGACCCTCAGATTCTGGGTTTCGGCTGCGATGTCAACGCTCCCCTGCATGCGCACGCGGGCGGCTGCGCCGTCAATGGCAATCTCTTTGGTGTGCATGACCCCGGCATCGACGGTGACGTTGCCCGCGATGCGGTCAAAGGCAAAACCCTGTGAAAACACATCCCGAAAATCAAGCGTGATCCGCCGGGGCAACGCTTGCAGGCTGAGAATGCCGAGCAGACGCCCCACGCCGGGTTCAAGCTGTTCAAACTGTCCCTTGCTGGCGTCGAGCGCGAGCGTGCCGCCCAGCGACGAATAGTCGATATGGGTGGGCGCGCCGTTCCAGCCCAGCGTCCCGGCGAGTTTGGCGCGCCCGCCACGCACGGCGTGACCATAACCCAGCGCCTGAATGAAGCGCCCGACGTCGGCGGTGTCGAGCAGGAAGGCCAGCCGGGTGCGGGCGGCCTTGCCCGGTTGCCAGAAGCCATTGCCGCTCAGATGCGCGTCGGGATGGTCGAGGGCAAAGTGTTCGAGTTGCCACAGCCCCTGCTGGTTGTGGGCGCGAACTTCAAGCTGACCGAGTTCATGGGCACCGAGCGCAAAACGCTCAACCCGCACATC
>JAITNI010000108.1 GCA_031290535.1 Zoogloeaceae bacterium | reverse complement strand
TGTCGGCCATCGGCGGCCACCTGCAACGGATGCGCGAACTGGCGGTGCAGGCCGCTTCCGGTCAGTACGACACGGTAAATCAGGCCGCGCTGAATGCGGAATTCCAGGCGTTGAATCAGGAAATTTCGCGGGCGATTCAGGCCACCAATTTCAACGGCAAACAATTGCTGACTGGCGATTTTGCCAAACCCGAAGGCGTTGGATTCCAAGTTGGGGCGACGACGAGCGCAGAATCACGTATTACGCTCAAAATTGATAACTTTGCTGACAGCATTAAAGTTTCTCAACCTGTTGCCTCCACCAGTGCGCCACTCGGGTCTGGTACCACTCTAGCAACCGGTGCTCAGGTTGCGCTGAATACTGGAGCTCTGGATGGTGCGAATATAAGCAATGCCGCAACAGTAACGTCAATGGCAACGCTTGTAAGCACGGATGCAGGAGGAACCCAAAACGCTCTGTACGCCATCAACGCCGTGGATGCCATTCTGGAAAAGGTCAACTCCGCCCGTGCCGACATCGGCGCGATGCAGACCCGGTTTGAAGGTGTGCTGACCCAGCTTTCCGCCGCGCAGGAAAATACGGAAGCGGCGGTGAGCCGGATCATGGACACTGACTACGCCGCTGAAACCGCCAAGCTGGCGCGGGCGCAAATCCTGCAACAGGCGGGGGTCGCCATGCTGGCGCAGGCCAACGCCATCCCGCAGAATGTGCTCTCGCTGTTGCGATAGGCGCTGACTAACCGCGTCAAGGGAACGCCCCCCAATCCAAATGGGCGGGCGTTCCCTTCGCCGCATCCGTAAAGGAGTCGATCATGGACATTAACAGCATCAGCAGCGTGGTGGGGGGGCAACAAGCAGCGCAGACGGGCGTGACGCGCCCGGCGCGGGTGGCTTCTCCGCAACCTGCCGGTACGGGGGGGGCATCGACGCCGGAACGCGCCCAGGTCGCCGGAACACCGGGTCGGGTTGCTGAGGGCACTCCTGTCGTGACCGGGCGGGAAAACGCCAATGACCCGCAAAATGAAAGCGCCTTTCAGCAAAATCTGCAAAAAAGTGTGCAAGAATTGAACGAATTCATCAAGCCTTACGCGACTTCGTTGCAGTTTTCCATTGATGATGATCTGGGCAGGGTCGTCATCAAGATCACGGATCAGGATACGCAGGAAGTCATCAAGCAGATTCCTTCCGAAGAAGCGCTGGAACTCGCCAAGGCGCTCGGCAAGCTGAAAGGGTTGTTGATTCAGCAGAAAGCGTGAGGGGGGCGTTATTTTTGCGGGAGGCGGGCGAAAGGCTGTACCGTTCGCGGTGAAGCTTGTTGAACAGCGCCCTTCGACCAGGCTCAGGGCGAACGGAGTTTTTAGCGTTTCCCTTGTCGAAGGAATGACGGGAGTGGGTCGGAGGATGGAGCCTGACGGTTGTAGGCTCCGGCGCGAAGCGCCGCTGATCTTTCCTCCCCTGACAAGGGGAGGGCAGGGAGGGGTTTGAGAGGGTTCCGATTGTACAAATCCCAAACCCCCCTAAATCCCCCCTTGTCAGGGGGGACTTGAGACGCATCCCGTCCTTTGGTCAAGGGGGGACTTGAGATGTAATCCCGCCCTCTGGTCAGAGGAGACTTGAGCAGCGGTTTCTTCTGGCGGGGGACTTGGAAGGCGGCTCTGGTTGTCAGGCACGGCGTGCCGTGCTCCTGCGGCAAAAATTTCCTCCCCTGACCAGGGGGGAGGGGTTTGAGAGGGTTCCGATTGCACAAATCCCAAACCCTCCTAAATCCCCCTTGTCAGGGGATTTGAGCAGCGGTTCCTTCTGGCGGGGGTTTGGAAAGGGCAGTACAGGTTGTCAGGGCATGGTGCGCTGTGCTCCTGCGGCAGGATGAAGCGCCGCAAAATGGCATTAAAATTGCTAGCCAAAGGCGAGCATGAATTTTCTGGAAGGAAGGAGATTATTATGGCAGCCCCCAGCATCAGTTTTCTTGGCAGCGGTTCCGGCATTGATTTGCAGGGCATCATCACCACCCTGATGCAAGCCCAGCAGGTGCCGATTACCGCCTTGCAAAAACAGGCGACGTCCTATAACACCAAAATCTCCAATCTCGGTGTGCTGAAGAGCAAGTTGAGCGGCCTGCAAACTGCCGCCCAGGCATTGAAGCCCGCCGTGCTGCAAACTCCCCTGCAAAAGTTCGCCAAACCGAGCGTCAGTTTCGCGGATACGGGCATCGGCTCCGCCACCGCGTCCGCAGAGGCGATGGGGGGGAGTTACAGTCTGGAGGTCTCCCATCTGGCGCAGGCGCAGAAGATACAGTCCGCCGCCATGCCAACATCGGGACTTCCTCTCGGTACGGTGACGCTGGAGCTTGGCAGCGTCAGTGGCGGCAGTTTTACCGTGGGTCAGGACAAGGACGGCAATAACCGCTCTTTCCAGATTGAGGTGACGGCGGACAACAACACTCCGGAAAAATTGGCGCGCGCCATCAATCAGGCCAACACCGGCGTCAGCGCCACCGTCATCAACAGCAAGGACGCCAGCGGCAACGCGGTGTCCCACCTCGTGCTGACCGGCAAGGAGGGCGGCGATCAGGCGTTTAGACTGAGCGGCACGGGAGGAGTGGCGGGGCTGGCGGATTATGACCCCGCCCATCCAGCGACCAACGCGAATTTTACCGAGGTGTCGGCGGCGCAGGATGCCGAGATCAAGCTGGATGGCATTGCCATCACCAGCCACTCCAACACCGTGGAAAACGCGCTGACCGGCGTCACCCTGAATCTGGGCAAGGTCGGCTCGACCACCGTGACCGTCACCGAAGATCACGCCTCCCAACTCAAGGCCGCGCTGACTTCGTTTGTGAACGCCTACAACGACGCCGCCAGCAGCATGAAATCTCTGGGCGCTTACGATTCCGAAACCAAGGTGGCAGGCGTGTTGCAGGGCAACCGCATTTTGCGCGAGGCTCAAAATACCCTGAGCGCTCTGGTGTTCGGCACGTCTTATGATGGCGGCACGCCCGGCGATTTGAGCGACGATCTGAGATTGGCCAGTCTTGGCATCACGTTCAAGAGCAGCGATGGCACGTTGTCCATCGACGCCGACAAACTCGACGCCGCCATCGCCAAAGACCCGGAGGCCGTCGCCAATTTCGCCGCCAACATCGGCAAGGCGTTCGATGATAGTATTGAGAAAATCGTCGGGCTTTCGGGCAGCATTGCGACCAGCACCGCCAGCATGAAAACCAGCATCAGCGAGCTTGAAAAGCGTCAGGCGGCGCTGACGTTGCGGCTGGAAGCGGTGGAAGCCCGCTACCGCAAGCAGTTTGCCGCCGTTGATACGCTGATGGCGAATATGAATTCGACCAGCTCCTATCTGACGCAACAACTGGCCACTCTGTCGAAAACGACTTCATCTTGAAAAAACCTGGAACGCGCCATGTTTGGTAGTAAAAATCCTGCCCATACCTATGCGGAATTGAGCCGCGACTCCGATGTTCAGGCGGCCAATCCGCACCGGCTGATTATCCTGCTCTTCGAGGGCGCGGAAAGCGCGATTGCCGTCGCCAAAGTACATGCGGAAGAAGGCAATGTTTCCGAGCGCGGCGCGTATCTTTCCAAGGCCATCGACATCATCAACACTGGCCTGAAAGTCAGTCTGGATTTGCAGCAGGGCGGCGAGCTGGCGGTGCGTCTCGCGGCTCTGTACGATTACATGGTCTCGCGGCTCCTGTGGGCGAACATGAAAAACGACGTCCCCACCATGCAGGAAGTGCTCTCTTTATTGGGCGAGATTCACGGCGCCTGGAAAGAGATCGACCCCGCAAAACAGCAACAACGGTAACGCGCCATGTCTGCCTATCCCGCTCTGAAAACGATCATCGCTACCCTGAAAAACCGGGCCGAAGCCGGGGATTGGGAGGTTGCGGCGCAGATGGCGACGCAGGTTTCGGCCTCCCTGTCGGCGGGCGATTTTCCCGCCGCGCAGCCCGCAGACCGCGCCGCCATTGAAGAAAGTCTTGCCGCGATCGTCGCCCTCACCGAAAGAGCCGACCCCCTGCGCGAAGACATGCGGCGGCTTCTGTCCGCCTTCGGCACCCCCGCCGCGCCAGTCTAGGGGAGACTGGCATGATTCCCGCCGATGTCGCGTCCCGCATCCGGCTGGTCAATGACCTCGTCACGCAGCCGGTCACACCCACCCCAAAACTCGCCGATGTTTTAAGCGAGTTCGTGCCCGGTCAGCGGCTCGCGGCGACCATTCAGGCATTGATGCCCAACGGCACTTACCGGGCGATGGTCGCCCAGCGCGATGTCACGCTGGCGCTGCCCTTCGCCGCCAAGGCCGGGGACGCGCTGGAACTGGAAGTAGTCGATACCAACGGCAAACTGGCGCTGGCCGTGGCGACAAACAAACAACAAGGCGCGGCGGCGGACAACGCCTCGGTGGCAACCCGGCTCACCGTCACCGGTCGCCTGATTTCCGAACTGCTGGCGGGCATGGATACGGAAGGCGGCAAACGCCCGCAACCCGCGCCGCTCAACAACGCGCAGCCGGTGGTCAACCGCTTTCCCCAGAATGCCGCCGATCTGGTTCCCGCCCTGAAAGCCGCGCTGGTCAAAAGCGGCATGTTTTATGAGGCGCATCAGGCGCAATGGGTGCAGGGCAAAACCCTGCTGGAAAATCTGTTGCAGGAGCCGCAAGGCCGCCTTTCCCCCGCCGGACATGCCCTGACCTCCCCATCCCCACCATTGCCGCAATCGCAAACCCCCGCCCGCCTGTCGGGACAACCTGCACTCGCCGCCAGTCCGCTGGCGGGAGGAGGGGGAGCCTCTGCGGCGGCTGCCGCCGCTACCATTGCCGCCGGGCAGGCGGGCGCGGCGCAGGGGGCGGCGGCGCAAAGCCTGTCCGTCGCCCAGAACGTTCAGGCGGGGCCGGGTGCTCCGGCAGCAGCGGGGGCAGCCTCCCCCACGGCAACGCCTGCGGATTCCGGCGCGATGCGCGTGGGCATGAACCAGATGATTGCCGCCGAACTGACCACGCTCGTGCAACAGCAACTGGAAGCGCTGGCGACGAACACCTATGTCTGGCAGGGGCAAATCTGGCCGGGTCAGAACATGGACTGGGAAATTCTTGAGGAAGACGGCGGGCGCGAAAAAGAGGAAAACACGGCAGCCAACTGGACAACCCGCCTGCGTCTGACCCTGCCGACCCTGGGCGGCATTGCCGCCACCTTGCGGCTTTCGGGCGGCAAGGAAATCGAAATCACCCTGAGAACCGAGAGCGATGCCGCCCGGATGCGCCTCAATGCCGCCAACGCCCCCTTGCAGCGCCAGTTTGAAACGGCGGGGCTGAAACTCAAATCGCTTGCCATCAGCCGCCATGCCGAACCCGACGCCAAACCAGAAGCCTGAATCCCCGCCTACCGGCAAGGAAAAATCCGAACCGCGCCGGGAAGCCGTCGCGCTCGCCTACCGCCAGACGGATGCCGCGCCGCGCGTCGTCGCCAAAGGCCGGGGCCTGATCGCCGAAGAAATCATCGCCAAAGCCAAAGAACACGGCGTCTATGTGCATGAGTCGCCGGACCTCCTCTCCTTGCTGGTGCAGGTTGATCTGGACGAACACATCCCCAGCCAGCTCTATCTGGCCGTCGCCGAACTGCTGGCCTGGCTCTACCGTCTGGAACACGGCGAAACCGGCCTGCCGCCCCCAATGCTGCCGCTGCCGCCCAGACCCGAAACCGAAACGCCCGATTCACCCTGAGCCTTTGCAGATTGCCATTCGGCTTTTTCTGTTGCCGTCTTCTTTTTCAGGGCAACCGCACGAACCCCCTTGTCATTGCCTCTTGTTGCGATAGCGCTCTTTGGTGGGCAGCTCATTTACACAAGGCCAAGCGGTTCCAGAGGGAGCTTCTTCCCTGCAAAGGCCGCAGGACAGCCGCATGGGAGGCTGGTTTTTCCTTCTCCCCAAAGGGGAGAAGGAACAGCGAGCAGGCGCTTGCCCGCTGAGGAAGTGTAGGATTATTTTTGAGGACAGCTATCGTTTTACGATGAAATCCGTTGGGTATGGAGGACAGGGGAGCGCACGGACATTTA
>JAITNI010000065.1 GCA_031290535.1 Zoogloeaceae bacterium | reverse complement strand
GCGCTGTCGGCGGGCGGGGCGGCGGCAAGCCAGGTTTCGAGTTCCTGACGCCATGCGGACGATAGCGTCAGGGGGGCTTTGGCGACACGCAGTTTGGCGTGCGGCGTGGGGAGCGAGGTTTCGTCGTCCGCCAGCAGTTCCTCGTAGAGTTTTTCGCCGGGTCTGAGACCCGTGACCCGAATGGGAATTTCCGCTTCGCTGTGGCCGGAAAGCAGAATCATGTCGCGGGCCAGATCCATGATTTTGACCGGCTCGCCCATGTCGAGCACGAAGATTTCGCCGCCCTTGCCCATCAGCGCGGCTTGCAGCACCAGTTGCGCGGCTTCCGGGATCAGCATGAAATAGCGGAGGATGTCCGGGTGCGTAACCGTCACCGGGCCGCCCTGTTCGATCTGCGCCTGAAAGGTGGGAATGACGGAACCATTGCTGCCCAGCACATTTCCAAAGCGCACGGCGATAAACCGGGTGCGGGCGTTTTCTGTCTGCGCCAGAGAGGAGAGCAGCATTTCGGCCAGCCGCTTGGTGCAGCCCATGACATTGACGGGATTGACCGCCTTGTCGGTGGAGACAAACACCATTTTTTTGACGCCGTGCCGCTGCGCGGCCAGCGCGACGGCTTCTGTACCACGCACATTGTTCTGCACGGCCTGCCAGGCGTTGTCTTCCTCCATCAGCGGCACATGTTTATAGGCGGCGGCGTGAAAAACGTAGTCGGGGCGCAGGGCGGCAAAGGTCTGGTTGAGGCGTTCGCCATCCTTGATGTCGCCAATGACATAGCGCATGGGCAGATCGGGAAAGGCGCGGCAAAATTCCTGTTCCATCTGGAACAGCGCGAATTCGGAATGTTCATAGAGCGCCAGCAGCCGGGGCCGGAAACGGGCGATCTGGCGGGAAAGTTCCGCCCCAATGGAGCCGCCCGCCCCCGTCACCAGCACCACCTGTCCGGCCAGCATTTCCGAGAGGCCGGTTTCATCCAGTTGCACGGCTTCGCGTTTCAACAGGTCTTCCAGATTGATGCGGCGCAACTGGGAGATGGTGACATGCCCGGAAAGGATGTCCTCCAGCGCCGGCACGGTCATCACCTTCAGGCCCGCCTGCACGGCGCGTTCCATCGCCTGCCGACGAACCCGGCGCGACACGCCCGGCAGGGCAATGATGGCGTATTGAATGTCCAGTTCCCGAACCCAGTGGGCCACCTCCCGAATGGGGCCGCGCACCTTGATGCCGTGAATTTCCTGCCCCTGCTTGCGCGGGTCGTCATCCAGAAACGCCGCGACCTGCCAGTCCGGCGAGGTTTTGAGTTCCCGCGCCAGACGGATGCCCGCATGACCCGCGCCGATCACCAGCACCCACTCCCCGGCCAGCCCCAGATGCCCATACTGCTGCCAGTCCTTCAGCAGGCGATACACAAACCGCCCGCCCCCCATGCACAGGATGAGCAGCAAGGGATGCAAGACCAGCACGGAACGCGGCACATGCAGGATGGGCAGGCCATGCAACATGAATACCAGCGCGGTGGTGATGAGGCCAGCCAGCAACACCGCGCCAATAATCCGCAACAGGTCGCGCAGGCTGGCATAGCGCCAGAGGCCGCGATAGAGACCAAAAATCCAGTACATCGCCGCATGAATGCAGAGCGCCAGCCCCAGCACGTGCCAGCCCTGCTGGAGGTACTCCGCAGGCCAGGTCAGGTTGAAGCGCAGGACATACGCCATGAGCCAGCACAACACCAGCGCGAGCAGGTCATGCGTAAAGGCGATCAGGCGCAGGAATCGGAGGGGGGGCATCACAAAAAGCAGTTTTGCATGGGGTCGAACGATCAAGGGCGGACGGGGCGGGCGCGCGCCTGCGAACAGGAAAAACCCCGCCACAGAGTCGCAATGCGCGCTAAAAACGTTGGGAAAGGCGGCATTATAATGAATTTTGCCCAAACATTGCGTCAGTTGCGCGGACATGTACTACAATTCTCCCCCTTCAGGGAGGGTTTGAACACCTTCCCCACCATTAGGGAAACGCTGAACAACTCCAAACAGGGAAACTCTGAACGACTCCAAACCGTTCAGGCTGAGCATGTCGAAGCACTAGATTTTACAGGGAAAGCCCTACGACACCTCTTCAGGGCGAACGGGATTGACCAGAGGTTCCTTAAACACGTCCCCTACTGTTCGGGAAGAGCGCCCTTCGGCCAGGTTCAGGGCGAACGGTTGGAAATGTTCAATAGTCCGTTCGTGGTGAGCCTGTCGAACCACGCCCAAGAGCAGGCCCAGGGCGAACGGGCGGATGAATGATGGTGGGAATCGCCACAAAAAACCGGAAAGAACCTATGCAGTTTGTTTTCAAGGCCGTGGATGGCGCGGGATTTGCCCAACAGGGCACGCTGGTGGCCGCTTCCGAGACAGAAGCCTTGCAGCAGTTGTTCGAGCGCGGCTATACCCCGCTGGATTTGCGCGAAGAAAAACGTCTGGAGCATACGGCCAGTGGCGCGACGCAATCCGCCATCAAGCATGTCGACGTGATTGCGCTGATCCGCGAGATGGCGACCTTGCTGGCTTCGGGCGTTGGGCTGTCCGAGGCGTTCAGTACCTTGCTGGAAGCCAGTTCCCACCCGCGTCTGAAAGTCACGCTGGGCGAATTGAGTGCCGCCGTGCATGGGGGAGAAGGGTTTGCCGCCGCCCTGAAAAAGTCCAACCTGAAATTGCCCGAATACGTTCATGCGCTGGCCAAGGCGGGCGAAGCGACGGGCGATCTGGCCGGGGCGCTGACGCGCTCTGCGGAGCAACTGGAATTTGAGGAACGGATGCGGGGCGAGGCGCGTGAAGCGCTGACCTATCCCATCATCCTGATTCTGACCGGCATTGGCGCGATTATTTTTATTTTTTCCTTTGTGGTGCCGCGTTTTGCGGGCATTCTCAGCGGGCGCAATGTGGATTTGCCCCTGCTCTCCGAATGGGTGCTGACCACGGGCGTTTTTGTCAACGCGCACTGGCTCCAGATCATCATCGGGCTGGCGATTGCGGGGGCCGGGGTCTCCGTGTTGCTGCGGGATGAGCGCTTTCGGGTTGCGGCCATTGTTGCCCTTGGGCGCTTGCCTTTGCTGTCGTCCTGGATCAT
>JAITNI010000023.1 GCA_031290535.1 Zoogloeaceae bacterium | reverse complement strand
GCCGTGAGCTGGCGCACCACCCCGGCGCTTTTGCTGCGCGAATTCTTGACCGTCTGGGCTTCATCCAGAATCAGGAGGTGGTAGTCGTATTGCGTCAACACCTCGCCATCGCGCCAGAGAAGCGGATAGGTGGTCAACACAACGTCATGATTTGGAATGTCGGCGAACAGGGGTTTTCTGTCCTGACCGTGCAGGCTCAGGATTTTGAGGTCGGGGGCAAAGCGTTTCGCCTCGTTTTTCCAGTTGAAAATGAGCGAGGTCGGCAGCACCACCAGCGCCGGTCTGTCGAGCCGCCCACTTTCCTTTTCCAGAAGCAGATGCGCCAGTGCCTGCGCGGTTTTGCCCAGCCCCATGTCGTCGGCCAGAATGCCCGCCAACTGGTGTTCGCGCAGGTATTGCAGCCAGGCCAGCCCTTCGCGCTGATAATCGCGCAGGGCGAGTTTGAAACCGGCGGGCGGAGCGACATCCTGCACGCCCTGCGTGGCTTTCAGCCGTTCGGCCAGCGCCAGCACCGATTCCGGGCCGTGGAACTGCCAGCGGCTTTTGTCGCGCAGCATTTCCAGACGCGGCGCGTCGAAGCGGGAAATCTTGAGCACGCCGTCCCGATAGCCATCGAACAGGTCGATCAACAGCCGCGCCAGCGGTTTCAGGCGTTCGGCAGGAATTCGCAGGCGGGATTCGTCCCCGGTGACAAGCTCGATGGCCTCGTCGGGCGCGATGTCGGCCAGAGAGAGCGCGTCCAGCCAGCGTTTGTCGCGCTGGAAAAGACCGGCCAGCAGCGGCGCCAGCGCCAGCCGCCGCCCTTCTACCACCACGCCCATGTCCAGATCCAGCCAGCCGCTCCCCTCGCCGGTTTCGCTCAAGTGCGCTTCCCAGGCTTCCACTTCCAGAAAGTAATGGCGGAACTGGCGGGTGTGGCTCACCTGCCAGCCGGATTGCGTCAGGCTCTCCCGGCCTTCCTGCATGAAATCTTTCCAGTCGGCTTCGGAGGCCAGCCCGTAGAGACGCGCCGGACGCTCGCCAAAACAGTAGAAGGCACGATTGGGCACCATTTCCAGCCCCTGCGCGGCCAGTTGTTTCAGGAGCCGGGCTTCTTCCTTCGGCTGGCGGACGAGGCGCAACAGTTCGCCGCTCGGCAGCGTCAGATATTCGCGCGGGTCGTCAAAGGGCAGACGCGCTTCGCCATAGCAGAGCGTGGCTTCGGCGTAATCGAAATGGCGGACGTGATAGTCATATTGATAATCGCGCCAGCCGTAAATGCCCTCAACGCGCAAGGTATCCAGACGCAATTCGCCATGCGGCTGGGCAGCAATCACCCGGCAATGGGCTTCCAGATCGGTGATGGGCTTCGGGGCGTCCGGCGCGACTTCCGCCAGGGCGTCGGCCACCAGCGCCGCCTCGCGGGGCGAGAGCGGCGGCAGGACAAGCAGTTTTTGCGCCAGATCGGGCGGCAAATCCATTTTCAGGGGGCCAATCCAGCCCGCCTCAATGTCCACGTACCAGGGGGGATTGACCGGAATCAGCATGTCCGCTTCCGGCTCCGCCACCAGAAGCGGGCGCTGCTGTTGATGGCTGGCGGCCTGCCAGACGATTTTGCCGGGTCGGGTCGGGCCTTCCGTGAGCATGGCCGGGGCATGATGGCGGCTGCTTGCCACCAGCCGTCCGGTGGCCAGCAGTTTTTGCAGGAGTTCAGTCCCCTTTTTGTGCGTAAACGCGCCGGTCGGATTTGTCCACAGCAGGCGCAGGACGGGCAGATCATCTTCTTCCACAAATTGCGGCGGCTGGATCAGCGCCCGTTCGGTGAGCGCCCAGAGGCGGGCCGCGTCGGGACGCAGCCCTTTCAGCGGCAGGACGCGCACTTCGCCCGCCTCGTTTTCCAACTGGTAAAACAGGCGCGTCCGCCCCGTTTCTTTTTTCTGGCTGCGGGTTTTTTCGACCGCCTGACTCAGGTGGCGCAAATCGGTAATCCAGGAGAGCACGCCGGGAGACACCCGCTCCCCGTCTTCCTGACGGGCGGCCAGCGCCACGAAGAGCGTTGCCGCGACATGCTTGCAGTTTCCCCCAAGCGGACAGGAGCATTCCCCCAGAATTTTCGTGCTGGAATTTTCCAGAAAATGCACCCGCACCCGGTACGGCTGCCGCGCCGTGCCCTGCACCTCGGCGCTGATGCGCCGGGGCGTCACGACCAGACCGCGAACCCGTTCCAGATACTCTTCACCCTTGGCAATCGTTCTGGCATCCAGCCAGCAGAGCACCTGCTCGCGGGTAAAAGTTTCGGAAAGGGGCGGTTGTGTCATGGGCGCTCAACGCAGCAGAAAAAAGACCGCGATCATCGCCAGTACCAGCACCATGAGCAGGGCGAGCCAGCGGTTCTGGCGTTTCTGGACGGCGATCAGGCGTTCCAGTTGCGCTTCGAGATGGGAAGAGGGCGGCGTTCTGCCCAGCGCCTGATGCGCCAGACGCGGCAGTTGCGGCAAGGTGCGCGCCCAGCGCGGCATTTCCTGTTGCACGCTTTGCAAAATGCCGCGCCAGCCGATCTGCTCGCCCATCCAGCGTTCCAGAAAGGGCTTGGCGGTTTTCCACAAATCCAGTTCGGGGTCGAGCTGCCGTCCCAGTCCCTCGATATTGAGGAGCGTTTTTTGCAGCATGACGAGCTGCGGCTGGATTTCCACCTGAAAGCGGCGGCTGGTCTGGAAGAGGCGCAGCAACACCTTGCCGAAGGAAATCTCTTTTAAGGGCCGGTCAAAAATCGGTTCGCAGACGGCGCGAATGGCGGCTTCAAATTCATCCACCCGCGTCCCCGGCGGCGCCCAGCCGGATTCCACATGCGCCTCGGCCACCCGCCGGTAATCACGCTGGAAGAACGCCAGGAAATTTTGTGCCAGATAATTTTTGTCGGTGTCGGTAATGGTGCCGACAATGCCGAAATCCAGCGCGATATAGCGGCCATCGGGATGCACAAAAATATTGCCCGGATGCATGTCGGCGTGAAAAAAACCGTCGCGGAACACCTGCGTGAAAAAAATCTCCACCCCGGCGGTCGAGAGTTTTTGCAAATCCACGCCGATCTCGCGCAGGGTATCGACCTGCGAAATCGGCGTGCCGTACATCCGCTCCATGACCATCACCGTCGGCGTACACCAGTCCCAGAACACTTCCGGCACGATGAGGAGCGCGGAACCCTCAAAATTGCGCCGCAGTTGCGAGCAGTTGGCCGCCTCGCGCATGAGATCAAGTTCGTCGCGCAAATATTTGGCGAATTCCGCCACCACTTCGCGGGGTTTCAGGCGCTTGCCGTCTTCCCAGACTTTTTCCAGCAGGGCGGCGGCGGCGTCCATCAACGCCAGATCGTGCTCGATGACCGCGCTCATGTCGGGGCGCAGGATTTTGACAGCCACTTCGCGGCCCTTCGGGAGGCGGGCAAAATGCACCTGCGCGATGGAGGCGGAGGCAATCGGCGTCGGGTCGAATTCGGCAAACACCGCCGACGCCGGTTTGCCATACGCCTTTTCAATTTCCCTCAAGGCCAGCTCGGATGAAAAAGGCGGCACCTGATCCTGCAAACGCGCCAGCTCGTCGGCCATGTCGGGCGGCAGCAGGTCGCGGCGGGTGGAGAGCACCTGCCCGAACTTGACAAAAATCGGCCCCAGATTTTCCAGCGCCAGCCGCAGCCGCACCGCTCTGGGCTGTGACAGATCGCGCCAGAACAGGCACCGATTGACCAGCCGCGCCAGCCGCCCGGAAGGCTCCAGGTCGAGTACCAGCGAATCCAGCCCGTAACGGCTGGCAATGCGGAGAATCCTGAGCAGACGAAAAAGGTGCATGGCGACCACAAAAAGTTAAGCGCCCAAGTTTAGCCGGAAAAAGGGCAAGCGTCTCATTCTTCGGGAGGGAAAGCGTAAATTCCCAATGCAGGCGCGCCGAATTCAGCTTTAGGGTCGTAGCAGAGTAATCGCACGAAGCTCCAAATTTCCCGCGCGCAGCGCGGCAAATGATCCTCCCCTGACCAGGCCGAAGGCGAGAGGACAGCCGTAGGCGGGTTCCGCGCAGCGGAATGCGGCACAGCCGCACACAAGGGGAGAAATGAGGGTGTGGGCGGTTCAGTTTTCCGCTGCCCCCATCCCGTAGATACTGTGACCCCCGTCAACCCCCCTGATGCAATTCAGGCCTGACAGGTACCCCCGACTTGAGGACGCCGAAGGCGACGTGGATGAGTTTTCGCATCATGGCACCAATGATGAGCATGGGAGGTTTGCCCGCTGCCGCAAGGC